>NZ_JBDGJU010000010.1:0-72944 GCF_057656735.1 Microbacterium sp. Soil_C_42 | reverse complement strand
TGAGGGGATGTGCCGAGGTGAGGGCCTCGGCGTCGGGATCGGTCCGCAGCCGGGCTCTCGTCCTCAATTGAGGATCACGGATGCTGCGGGCCGCGGCATCCGTCCCCGCGTCGCGTCCTCAATCGAGGGGATGTGCCGAGGTGAGGGCCTCGGCGTCGGGATCGGTCCGCAGCCGGGCTCTCGTCCTCAATTGAGGATCACGCAAATTGAGGATCACGGATGCCGCGCGCCGCGGCATCCGTCACCGCCCGAGCCCGAAGGGATCAGGCCTCGTGGCGGGTGAAGACGCCGCGGAAGAGGAAGGCCGTGGCGTAGGCGCCGACGGAGAAGCCGATGGTGGCGATCAGGATCGCGACCGGAGGGAACAGGATCGTCAGCGCGACCGCGGTCACCGGGATCACGAGCACGCCGAGGGTGCGCACCGGCTCGGCGGCCGGGAGCAGCAGCGAGTTCTTGAGGGTCTGGCGCACGGGCCCCGTGAGGTACGCCACCTGGGCCATCGCATAGAGGAACGCGGCGAAGAGGTACACCGCGCCGATCACCGCCACCACTCCCGCGACCCCGGCGAAGAGCGCGGGGTATGCGAACCAGAACACGCTCGAGAATCCGAGCAGCGCGGCGGGCAGGAGCAGGCACAGCATCAGCACGGTGGCGCGGCCGAAGTTCGCCCGGAACGCGGGGAAGAAGTCCTTGAGGGGGCGCCCGCTCTCGTCGTCGGAGTAGCGGATGGTGACCTCGTACAGCGCGCTCGTGGCGGCGCCGATCGTGACGATCGGCAGGCACACGAGGATGTAGAGCAGGTTGAGTGCGACGAACGTCAGGAACGTCGAGAAGCCGCCGAGCGCGCGGCTGTCGGGATCGATCCTCATGCGGGCGTCACGATCACGGCGTGTGTGCTCCGGTGAGCGCCGGCGGCAGCAGGCGCACCGCGGGCTTCGCGCCGCTCGAGAGGATCTCGCAGATCATGTCGGTGGCCGCCGCGCCGATCGCCTCGGCGGGCACCGCGATGCTGTCGGCGAGCCCCGGCACCGAACGCGCCACGTCGTCAGGGCACAGGGCGACGATGCCGGGCTCATCTGCGCGCTGCCGACCGCGCTGGGCGATCGTCGTCGCGACGTGGGGGAGCGCGCCCTCGTTGTGCACGAAGAAGCCGGTGATGCCGGGGTCCTCGGTCATCACGCCGTCGACGGTGGCGATGGACTCGGAGGTGCTCGGGCAGGCGTGAACGGTGCCCGTCACGCCGTTCGCGTCGCACGCCGCCAGGAAGCCGCGTGCGAGCCGGTCGGCGTACGAGGTGTGACGCGACATGACCTCGGGCGGCGAGCCGATGAGCGCGATGCGCTTGTGGCCGAGCGCGACGAGCCGGTCGACCGCGAGCCAGCCCGCCGCCTCGAAGTCGAAGTCGACGCAGGGCACGGAGCGCCGCCCCTCGGGAAGACCGATGAGGACGCTCGGATGCCCCAGCCCCGACAGCGTGTCGATGCGCGGGTCGTCGGACTCGACGTCCATGACCAGCAGCGCGTCGACCATCGAGCCCTTCGCCGCACGCTGGAGCGCCTTCGAGTCGTCGCTCGCGAGCAGCAGGATGTCGTAGCCGTGCTTGCGCGCCTGCGTGACGACGCCGGTGACGATCTGCATCACGACGTGCACGTCGACGCCGGTGCGCAGGGGCGCCTGCAGGCCGATGACGTTCGTCGAGCGGGAAGCCAGCGAGCGTGCCCCCGCGTGCGGGCTGAAACCGAGGCTGTCGATCGCCTTCTCGACGCGGTCGCGCGTCTCCTGCGAGATGGCCCGCTTGCCGCTCATGACGTATGACACCGTCGAGATCGACACGCCCGCCTTCTGCGCGACGTCCGCGATCGTCACCATGAGATCCCCTGCTCTCCTCGTTCGATCACCCGTGTGGTTCCGGGTGCGAGCTCGTATGTTCCGATCGAACCGTCCGGCCCGTGCACACTCATTGTGACTGCTCGCGCCCGCGCGCGAAGCCGCGCCCGCACGAGTCGTCCGCCCGCCCATTCGACGTCGACGGAGACGTCGCCGCGGGAACGGATGCCGCGCACCCGGCCATCCGGCCATTCCGGCGGCAGCGCGGGCAGCAGTCGCAGCGTGACGCTGGGCGCCTCCCGGTCGTCGACGGGGTGTGGGGCGTCATTCCTCCGTTGGGGCGCAGATTCTGCGCCCCAACGGAGGTTCTGCGCCCCAAACCCGGAAGTGACGGGGCGTGAGGGCTCGAGGAACGACTGCACGAGGGCCTCGGCGATCGCTGCGGTCAGGCCGAGGTTGCCGTCGATCTGATACGGCGGATGCGCGCTGAAGAGGTTCGGGTAGACCCCGCCGCGGTGAGCGTCGGAGCCCTCTTCCGCGGGCCGGAGCGCCATCCGCAGCTGTGCGTGCACCGCCGCGCCGTCGCGCAGGCGAGCCTGCATCGCGGCACGCCAGGCGAGCGCCCAGCCGGTCGATTCCGGACCGCGGAGGCGAATGGATTCGGATGCTGCGCGCGCGAGTCCGGGCGTCGCGTCCGGCGTGATCTGCGCCAGGGGGAACACCCCCATCAGATGCGAGAGATGGCGGTGGTCGGGCTCGGCCTCGACGCGTTCGCGGTCCCACTCGAGCAGGTCGCCGCGTGCGGAGACCTGCGGGTCGGGGAGTGCATCCGTGAGCGTGGTCAGCTCCGCGATCCACGGGTCGTCGATGTCGAGCACGGCCGCGGCGTCGCGGCAGACCGCGGCGAGCTCGCGCAGCAGGGCGACGTCCATCGCGGCCGACACCGCGACGCCGCGCTCGCGGCCCTCGGCGTCGAGGTAGTGGTTCTCGGGCGAGGTCGACGGGCTCGTCCACGCGCGCTCGCCGTCCGTCTGGATCCACGACAGCGCGAAGGCCGCGGCCGAGGCGAGCGCCGGCCAGGCCTCGCTCTGCAGGTACGCGCGGTCTCCGCCGAACGAGTAGTGCTCCCACAGGTGCAGCGCGAGCCACACCCCGCCGAGCGACCAGTTCGCCCACGCCGGGTCGCCGTGGCCCGCGCCGACCGGCGCCGCGAAGGCCCAGGCATCCGAATTGTGATGGGCTACCCAGCCGTCCGCGCCGTACAGCTCGCGCGCGACGGCGGGGCCCGCCGTCTCGGAGAGCCGCCGCGTGAAGCGCAGGAGGGGCTCGTGGCACTCGGCGAGGTCGGTCGTCTCGGCCGGCCAGTACGCCATCTGCGTGTTGATGTTGAGGGTGTACGCGCTCGACCACGGCCCCGGCAGCTCGGCGTTCCACAGCCCCTGCAGCGTGACCGGCAGCCCGCCGGGCTGCGACGACGCGATGAGCAGGTACCGCCCGTAGTGGAACATGAGGGCGGCGAGAGCGGGGTCGTCGCGCTCCTGCGCGCGACGCACCCGGTCGACGGTGTCGAGTGCCTCGACGTCGCCCGGCGCCGGCAGTTCGAGCGCGCACCGCGCGTAGAGCTCACCGTGGGCGGCTTCGTGAGCGGTGAGCAGATCGGCTGCGGTCGCGTGGACATCGAAGGATCCGCGGATGCCGCGCAGCAGCGCCGCCGCGTGCCCCTCCGCGTCGCGGGCGTCGGCGGAGTCGCCGGGGAGCGACGGCGAAGTGGCGGTGGCGATCGCGAACAGAT
The DNA here is from genome assembly GCF_057656735.1 of Microbacterium sp. Soil_C_42. Lineage (NCBI taxonomy): Bacteria > Bacillati > Actinomycetota > Actinomycetes > Micrococcales > Microbacteriaceae > Microbacterium > Microbacterium sp. Soil_C_42. The sequence goes on along the minus strand of NZ_JBDGJU010000010.1, from coordinate 69,325 downwards.
GCGTCGTCGCGGGCGCGCCGACGAGGACCCCGTCGACGACCTCGGAGGCGCCCCGCGCCTGGACCACGATCGCGCCATGACGCCCGTGCTCCTCGTCGTAGCGGATGGGCTCGGCGGGGCTCTCGTGGCCGGGCGCGACGTCGACGGGGAGCCACCACTCGGTGGCGAGGTCGCCGCCCGCCGAGCGCGGCGCCGAGCGCGGGCGCAGGAGCGACCCGATCCCGAGGCGCACGCGCACCGGCTCGTCCGCGGTGACTTCGTGCATGATGGCGCCGGTCACGAGGTCCGCCCACGTGCGGTGCCGCACATCGACGTCACCGAGCGCGTAGTGGTGGGTCGCGACGCCGGTGGCGAGATCCAGGCGTCGCCCATACTCCTGCGGCTCCGACCCCCGGTCGTTGAGCGAGGGAGCGCGAGCGACCGAGTCGAAACGCCCCGAACCCGGCTGCGAGCCGGAGTGCGCAGCATCCGTCTCCACCGTCAGCTCGACCCAGCCGAGCGGCAGGTAGGCCTGCACCCAGGGCGCCTGCATGCGCTGCAGGAGCGCCTCGGCGCGATCGAGCTCGTCGGCGTCGATCGCGGCGCGCACGGCCTCGAGTGCCTCGGGCCCGCGATCCGCGACGCCGTCCAGCGGATCGGCGTGGGCGTGCCCCGACCACGCCGTGATGTCGTTCAGCCACAGGCGCTCGCCGCCGGGGCGCCCCGCGCACATCGCGCCGCGCACGCCGTTGCCGACGGGGTAGGCCTCGAGCCATCGCGAGGCGGGCGTCGAGGCGCGCAGGATGTGGAGGCCATCGGAGAAGACCTGCGGGGCCGCATCATCGCGGCGCGTGGACATCGTCACAGTCGTAGTATACCTTCTCAGTGTTGAAGCGCTTCGAAAGTTCGATGCCCTTCCCGCCGGCAATCCCGCGAACGTCAGATCGAAACTCAGCGAAGAGGTTCCCCGCTCCATGGCCACCACGCCCGACCCGCGACGCATCGACGCGTTCTCCGAGATCACCCGCGACCTCGGCATCTGCTTCGGCGGTGACTACAACCCCGAGCAGTGGCCGCGAGAGATCTGGCAGGAGGACGCCGAGCTCATGGTGCGCGCCGGCGTCAACCTGGTGACGGTCGGGGTGTTCAGCTGGGCGCGCCTCGAGCCGTCGCCGGGCGCGTACGACTTCGCGTGGCTCGACGAGGTGCTCGACCTGCTGCACGCGCACGGCATCGCCGTGGATCTCGCGACCCCGACGGCGTCGCCGCCGCCGTGGCTCGGCATCCTCCATCCCGAGACCCTCCCGGTGAATCCCGACGGCGTGCGTCTCGCGGCCGGGTCGCGCAACCAGTTCACGCCGGCCTCGCGCGTCTACCGCGACCGCGCCCTCGCGACCGCGACCGCCCTCGCCGAGCGCTACGCCGCCCACCCCGCCGTGCGCATGTGGCACGTCGGCAACGAGTTCGGCCAGATCGACTTCGGCGACGAGGCGGCTCGCGAGTTCCGGCTCTGGCTGCGCGAGCGCTACGGCTCGATCGACGCGCTCAACGAGGCGTGGGGAACCCTCGTGTGGGCGCAGGGCTACCGCGACTTCGACGAGATCCTGCCGCCCCGGCGCATGCCCTACCTCGTGAACCCGGCGCAGTCGCTCGACTTCCGCCGGTACACGTCGTGGGCGCTGCAGCGCGTCTTCACCGAGCAGCGCGACGCCATCCGCGACGCCGGGGCCACCCAGCCGGTCACGACGAACTTCATGGGCTTCGAGCCGCTCACCGACCTGTGGGAGTGGGCGGAAGAGGTCGACGTCGTCGCCGACGACCAGTACCCCGACCACGCGAGCACCACGTCGTCGTCCGACATCGCGCTCGTGCAGGACCTCATGCGCTCGCTCGGCGCGGGCCGGCCGTGGGCGCTCATGGAGCAGGCGGTGAGCGCCACCTCGTGGCGCCCCCACAACCTGCCCAAGAGCCGCGACCGCGCTCGCCTCGACTCGCTGCAGGCGGTCGCCCGGGGGGCGGACGCGATCTGCTTCTTCCAGTGGCGTCAGGCCCGCACCGGCGCGGAGCGCTTCCACTCCGCCATGCTGCCGCACGCCGGCGCCGACACCGAGGTGTTCGAGACCACCTGTGCGCTGGGCGCCGACCTGCGCAGGCTGCGGATCGTCGTCGGCGGACGCGTCGAGGCATCCGTCGCGCTGCTGTTCGACTGGCCGTCGCGGTGGGCCGCGGACGAGCCGGGTCGCCCGACCCAGCGGCTCGACACGCTCGAGCAGGTGCAGCGGTGGCACCGCGCGCTGTGGCGCCGCGGCATCGCGGTCGACCTGGTGCGTCCGGGGGCCGATTTGTCGGGCTACGCCACGGTGCTCGTGCCGCACACGTACATCGTGGAGACGGATGCTGCCACCGCCCTCCGTGCGGCGGTCGAACGCGGTGCGAGCCTCGTGGTCGGCCCGTTCTCGGGGGTCGCCGACGGCAACGCCGGCATCCTCACCGGTCGCTCGCCGGTGCTGCTGCGCGACCTGCTCGGCGTGAGCGGCGAGGAGTGGGTCGGTCTTCCCGACGCGCCCACCCCCGTCGTCGTGGAGCCGACGTGGGCGACCGCGCCCGCGGCGGTCGAGGCATCCGTTCTCGGTGAGCGCCTGCGTGCCGAGGGGGCCGAGGTGCTCGCCCGCTTCGGCGCGGGACACCTGTCCGGGGCACCCGCCATCACCCGGCACCGTGCCGGCGACGGCACGGCCTGGTACCTGGGCGCTGTCGTCTCGGACGACGCGCTCGCCGCGGTGCTCGACGACGCGCTGGACGCCGCGGGTGTCACGGGAGTCCTGCCCGAGCGCGTGCTGCCCCACGGCGTCGAGGCGGTCCAGCGCGGCGCGGCCCTCTTCCTCCTCAACCACGGCGATCAGGACCGGCGCGTCACGCTGCCGGGGCTGCGCCGCGATCTCCTGTCGGACGCGGACGTCGAGGGGCAGCTGACGCTTGCTTCCGGCGCCGCCATGGTGCTCATCGAAAGGCACGCAGAGTGAAGTTCACCGATGGCTACTGGCTGACCAGGCCCGGTCTCGCCCCGCTGTACGCGGTCGAGGTCGACGACATCCGCGTCGACCAGGAGGCGGGCACGATGACCGTGTACGCGCCCACCGCCGCGATCCGCGACCGGGGCGACACCCTCAACCGCGCGATGCTGACCGTGACGTTCTCGGCGCCCGCGCCGGGCGTCGTCAAGGTGCGCGTCGAGCGCCACGCGGGAGCCGTGCACCGTGGGCCCGACTTCGAGATCTTCGGCGCGGAGGGCTTCCGGCCCGACATCACGGTCGACGACGACGAGGGCGTCCTCGACACCGGTCCGCTGAAGGTGCGCGTCGTGCGCACCGCGGGGCAGTGGCGCGTCGACTTCCTCGAGGCCGATGGGCGCGTGCTCACGAGCTCCCTCCCGCGGTCGATCGGGCACTACACCGACACGACGGGCAAGAACGGCACCGCCGCCACCGCGGGCACGGCAGGCACCGCCGGCACGGCCGCCGGCGGCACGAAGCCGACGTGGGTGCACCAGCAGCTCAGCATCGAGCCGGGAGAGCGGGTCTACGGGCTCGGCGAGCGGTTCGGCGCGTTCGTCAAGAACGGCCAGGTCGTCGACACGTGGAACGCCGACGGCGGCACCTCCAGCGAGCAGGCGTACAAGAACGTGCCGTTCTACCTCACCTCCCGCGGGTACGGCGTGTTCGTCGACCACCCCGAGAACGTCTCGTTCGAGGTCGGCAGCGAGGTCAACTCGCGCGTGCAGTTCTCGGTGGGGGGCGAGTCCCTCGACTACTACGTCATCGCCGGCCCCGAGCCGAAGGACGTGCTCCGTCGCTACACCGCGCTCACCGGCCGGCCGGCGCGCGTGCCCGCGTGGTCGTTCGGGCTGTGGCTCACGACATCCTTCACCGCAAGCTATGACGAAGACACCGTCAGCGCCTTCGTCGACGGGATGGCGGAGCGCGACATCCCGCTGTCGGTCTTCCACTACGACTGCTTCTGGATGCGCGAGTACCAGTGGAGCGACTTCGAGTGGGACTCCCGCGCGTTCCACGACCCCGTCGGGCAGATCGCCCGCATGCACGAGCGCGACGTGCACGTGTCGCTCTGGATCAACCCGTACATCGCGCAGCGCTCGGCGCTGTTCCGCGAAGCGGCTGAGAGCGGCTACCTGCTCAAGCGCACCGACGGCAGCGTGTGGCAGTGGGACATGTGGCAGGCGGGCATGGGCCTCGTGGACTTCACGAACCCCGCTGCCGCGGACTGGTACGTGGCGAAGCTGCAGGGTCTGCTCGACCAGGGCGTCGATGCGTTCAAGACCGACTTCGGCGAGCGGATCCCCGTCGAAGGCGTCGTGTGGCACGACGGGTCCGACCCGCATCGCATGCACAACTACTACGCGAAGCTCTACAACGAGGTCGTGTTCCGCGCGCTCGAACGGCACCACGGCGTCGGCGACGCGGTCGTGTTCGCCCGTTCCGCGACCGTCGGCTCGCAGCAGTTCCCGGTGCACTGGGGCGGCGACAACGACTCGACGTTCCTGTCGATGGCGGAGTCCCTCCGCGGCGGCCTGTCGCTCGCGATGTCGGGCTTCGGCTACTGGAGCCACGACATCGGCGGGTTCGAGGGCACCCCCGACCCCGGCCTGTTCAAGCGCTGGCTCGCGTTCGGCCTGCTCTCCTCGCACTCGCGGCTGCACGGCTCGTCGTCGGTGCGCGTGCCGTGGGCCTTCGACGACGAGGCCGTCGACATCGCCCGCTCGTTCACGAAGCTCAAGATGCGGCTCATGCCGTACCTCGCGGGCGCCGCCGAGCAGGCGCATCGCTGCGGGACGCCGATGATGCGCCCGATGGCGCTCGAGTTCCCCGGCGACCGCTCGGGCTTCGACGCCGACACGCAGTACATGCTGGGCGACGCGCTGCTCGTGGCGCCGATCTTCACCGCCGACGGCAGCGTGGAGTACTACGTGCCGGAGGGCGAGTGGACCTCGCTCCTCGACGGCTCCGTCGTCGACGGCCGCCGGTGGGTCTCCGAGACCCACGGCTACGACTCGGTGCCGCTGCGGGTGCGCCCGGGCACGGTGCTGCCCTTCGGCGCCGACGACAGCCGCCCCGACTACGACTGGTCCGACGGCGTGACGCTGCGGTGCTTCGAACTGCCCGACGGCTACGACCGCGAGACGCGGGTGCCGGGCCACGACAGCAAGGGATCCATCGACGGCGTCGGCGCCACCACTTTCCGCGTGCGTCGTGAGGGCCGGATGATCATCGCGTCGACGGACGACGCGCACGCCCCGTGGGCACTGCAGGCGGGTGACCGGATCGCCCGCGCCGCAGCATCCGGAGAGATCCGTCTCGAACTCGACGAGGAGAGTGCAGAATGACCGACATCGCGACGGTCCCCACGCCCCCTCCACACGGCGCTGGCGCGCCGCGCGGAGCCTCGGGGCGCGTGGGCCCAGCCGCCGCCACCGCGATCGCCGACGACCACGCGCCCGGGCAGCCGCTGTTCCGGCAGGTCGACCAGCCGCTCGCGGCGCGCGCCCGCGACCTGCTCGACCGGCTGACGCCCGACGAGCGGATCGCGATGCTGCACCAGGCCGCGCCCGCGGTCGAGCGGCTCGGGGTGCCGGCGTGGCACACGGGATGCGAGGCGCTGCACGGCGTCGCGTGGCTCGGGCGCTCCACGGTGTTCCCGCAGTCCGTGGGACTCGCCGCGACCTGGGACACCGACCTCGTCGAGAAGGTGGGCGAGGTCGCCGCGATCGAGGTGCGCGCCAAGCGCGCCGAGAACCCGCTGGTGAGCCTCAACGTCTGGGCGCCGGTCGTCAACACGCTGCGTCACCCCGGCTGGGGCCGCAACGAGGAGGGCTACTCCGAGGACCCGCACATCACCGGGGTGTTCGGCACCGCGTATTCACGCGGCCTTCGCGGCGACCACCCGCGCGTCTGGCGCACCGTGCCCGCGCTCAAGCACTTCCTGGCCTACAACAACGAGACCGATCGCTCGGTGACCTCGTCGGAGATGTCGCTGCGCACCCTCCACGAGGAGGAGCTGCCCGCGTTCCGCGGCGCGATCGAGGAGGGCGTCGCGGGCGGGATGATGCTCGCCTACAACCGCGTGAACGGCGTCCCCGCGCACACGCAGCCCGAGCTCGTCGCGGAAGCCCGGTCGTGGTCGGACGAATCGATCGCGGTGGTGTCGGATGCCGGCGCCCCGACCTTCCTCGTCACCACCCAGCGCACCCAGCCCGACCATGTGCACGCCGCCGCCGCCCTGGTGACCTCGGGTCTCGACTCGTTCACCGACAACGACGCGAACGCGGCGCCCACCATCGGCTACGTGACGGAGGCGCTCGCCGCGGGCCTGCTCACCACGGCCGACGTCGACCGGGCCGTGCTGCGGCTGCTCGAGCTGCGCATCCGCACGGGCGAGTTCGACGGCGACGCCGACCCGTACGCGGGGATCGGCGCCGACGCCATCGACGCACCCGGGGCCCGTGAACTCGCCCGGGAGGCGGTGGCCCGCTCGGTCGTCGTGCTGCGGAACGACGCCGACGTGCTGCCGCTCTCCCGGGCGTCGCGGGTCGCGGTCGTCGGCCCGCTCGCCGACCTCGTGCTCACCGATTGGTACGCCGGCACTCCGCCCTACGCGGTCGGCATCGGTGCCGCCGCCGCCGAGCGCTTCGGCGAGGTCGAGGTCGTGACCGGCGCCGACACGATCGCGCTCCGGGCCTCGTCGAACGGCCGCTACGTCGTGGCGAACGCCGACGGCTCGGTGGTCGAGGCGGCCGGCGACGCCGCGGCCGACGACGCGCTGTTCGACGTGACGGACTGGGGCGACGGCATCCTCACCCTCCGCTCTCACGCGAGCGGACTGCTGCTCACCGGCGCGAAGTGGCCGATGCGCGCGGACGCGACGCGTGTGGGCGAATGGGTCGTGCAGGAGAGCTTCCGCACGCACATCCACGCCGACGGCACGTGGTCGCTGCTGCACCTGGGCACCGGCCGGTGGCTGCGGGTGTTCCGCGACTCGGGGCTGCTCGCCGCCGAGGCGGTCACGCTCGACGACGCCGAGCGCTTCGGCGTGCGCGTCGTGCGGTCGGGCGCGACCGCGGTGGCAGAGGCGGCCGCGCGTGCCGATGCCGTCGTCGTCGCGGTCGGCAACGACCCCCACCTCAACGGCCGCGAGACGCAGGACCGTCCGCACCTGCGGCTGCCCGCCGCGTGGGCCGAGGTGTGGCGCGCCGCGCGCGAGGCGAACCCGCGGGCGGTGCTCACGATCGTGTCGAGCTACCCCTATGTGCTCGAGGGCGTCGGGGCCGACACCGTCGTGTGGTCGAGCCACGGCGGCCAGGAGCTCGGCCACGGCGTGATCGATGTGCTCTCGGGCGACGTCGAGCCGTCGGGCCGTCTCTCGCAGAGCTGGCCCGCGACCGAGGCGCAGGCGGGCGACCTGTTCGACTACGACACGCTCCGCCAAGGTGCGACCTACCGCCATCAGCCCGACGAGCCGACGTTCGCCTTCGGGCACGGACTCACCTACACGACGGTCGCGTACGAGTCGGTGACGCTGATGGTCCCCACGGCCCCTCCACTCGCCGCTGGCGCGTCGAGCGGAGCCTCCGGCCGCGTGGGCGCAGCTGCGGTCCCCGCGCCCGCGGCGACCCACCGCCACGCCGGCTTCGCGCCGCGGGAAGACGAGGCCGTGGTGAACGCGGTGGTGCGGGTGCGCAACACCGGGGACCGCGACGCCGAGGAGCTCGTGCAGCTCTACGCGCTGTCGTCGGGCCTCCCGCTGCCGACGCCGCGGCGCCTGCTCGTGGCCTATCGCCGCGTGCGGCTCGCGCCCGGGGAAGTCCGCGACGTCGAGCTGACGTTCTCACCCGCGCGCCTCGCCGTGTGGGACGACGCCGTGCGCCTTCCCGGCGCGGTCGACGACTGGCTCCACGAGGGTGCGCTGCGCGTCCAGCCCGGGACCTACACCGTTGCCGCGGGCCCGTCGGCGTGGGACCTCCCCGTGCGGGCTGATCTGGAGGTCACCGCGCTCTGAGGGTGCGGCATCCCACCCTGCGGGCCTGGCAGCCGACGCCGCCCGCCCCTCAACAGGTCAACCGGGCTCCTGCCGGCCTGGCAGCCGACGCCGCCCGGCCTCAACAGGTCAACCGGGCTCCTGCTGGGACGTTCCGGTGCACGTGCTCCTGTAGAAGCCCGGTTGACCTGTCGGAGGGGCGACGCGCGAGGAGCTGGGAACGCGCTCCCCCTCGACTACGGTGCGAGTTCCTCCGCCAGGGCCCGCGTCTCGTCGGGAGTCCACACGCGGTCGCCGAAGACATGGCGATGCGCGAGCGACACCTCGGCGCCCGGGGCCAGCACGACGTACTCGTCGAACGAGGGCGACGGTGCCAGCACCGGGATCGGCTCGCTGCGCACGAACCAGCGGATCGGGGGCGCTCCGGTCGAGGTGCCCGCGAACGCGAGCACGGTGGCGCCGCCGTCCACGTCGTCGTGCTCGCCTGAGAAGGCCACCCACGGCGCGACCTGGCCCATCACACCGTCGTCGCCGGCGTCGTCGGGAAAGCCGCCTGCCAGCACGCGGCCGCCGGTCCAGGCGCGAGGCATCCGGATCATGAAGCCGGTGTAGCCGGCGCCGGGGCGCCCCTCGGTCGTCGGGCTGCCGAGTTCGAGCTCGCGTCCGGACACGTTGCGCAGAGCCGTCGAGAAGTCGAGCATCCAGAGGCCGCGGTCGGTGTCGACGCCGTGGAAGCGGTGCGTGCGGGTCTCGGCGAGCCACTCGTCGCCGCCCTGCGTGATCCACGTGAGCTCCTCGGTGAAGGAGACCTCGGCCCCGGCGTCGGTGACCGCCGTGAATCCGTCGTGCCGGATGGTGCCGACGTTGTCGAGGAGCGCGTAGTCGCCGTGCTCGGGACGGAACGTGTTCCCGCCCCAGAAGTTCTGGCCCGACACGTGAGTCCAGGTCATCTGGAGGCCCTTGTGCCAGCGGTGGTCCCACGGGCGGAAGCCGGTGAGCAGCGCGCCGTCCAGCGCGCGCAGCGGGTGGAGGAAGGGCTTGGGGCCTTCGGAGATCTCGCCGCCCGGGTCGAACGCGTAGCGCGCGATGTCGACGCCGGCAGCAGTGACGGTCAGGTCGGTCTGATCGAGGCGGAGAGTGAGGTCGGTCACGGTCCCATTGTGGCCCAGATCGTCGGAAAACGCTTGCCCGCTACCCGCGCGGACGCGTAATGTACCGCTCCCGAGGCCCGAGCGGTAGTGGCATCCCCGCGCGCCACGGCGGCGATAGCGTCTTCGTCATCTCATACGAGACCCCGCACCCCCCGCGGAGTCCACGAGACTGAAGGAGAGAAACATGCTCTGGACCATCCTCGGCCTGATCGTCATCGGCCTGATCGCCGGCCTCATCGCTCGCGCCGTCATCCCCGGTAAGCAGAGCATGGGCATCCTGCTGACGATCGTCCTCGGAATCGTCGGCTCGTTCGTCGGCGGCTTCCTCGGCTTCCTGCTGTTCGGCAGCGACCCGAACGGCGGCTTCCTGCAGCCGTCGGGCATCATCGGCTCGATCCTCGGCGCGATCGTCGTGCTCGGCCTCTACGTGCTCTTCACGCGTCGCCGCGGCGTCAACCGCGCCTGACCGGCTGCCCCGGGTTCGAACGCACAACGCTTCGCCCGGATCCGTGCGCTCCCTCGCACGGGTCCGGGCGTCGCTGTGTGCGGCGGCGGTCAGGCGCCGGCGAGGGCCTGCGACACGACCTCGCGGGCCTCGGCCTGCACCTGGGTGAGGTGCTCGGGTCCGCGCAGCGACTCGGCGTACAGCTTGTACACGTCCTCGGTGCCCGACGGACGCGCGGCGAACCACGCGTGCTCGGTCTGCACCTTGAGGCCGCCGATCGCGGCGCCGTTGCCCGGCGCGTGCGAGAGCTTCGCGGTGATCGGCTCGCCGGCGAGCTCGGTCGCGGTGACCGCCTCCGGGGCGAGCTTGCCGAGTGCGGCCTTCTGCGCGGGCGACGCCGGGGCGTCCACGCGCTGATACGCCGACGCACCGAACTCGGCCTCGAGCTCCGCGTATCGCTGCGAGGGCGTCTTCCCGGTGACCGCGAGGATCTCGGAGGCCAGGAGGCACAGCAGGATGCCGTCCTTGTCGGTGGTCCAGACGGAGCCGTCCTTGCGGAGGAACGACGCTCCCGCCGACTCCTCGCCGCCGAAGGCGACGGATCCGTCCAGCAGCCCGGGCACGAACCACTTGAACCCGACCGGTACCTCGAGCAGCTCGCGCCCGAGGGATTCGGCCACGCGGTCGATGATCATCGAGCTCACGAGGGTCTTGCCGACCGCGGCATCCGTCGGCCAGTCCGGCCGGTGCGAGTACAGGTAGTCGATCGCGACCGCGAGGTAGTGGTTGGGGTTCATCAGCCCGGCGTCGGGCGTCACGATGCCGTGCCGGTCAGCGTCGGCGTCGTTGCCGGTGAGGATGTCGTACTCCTCGCGGCGGGCGACGAGAGCCGCCATCGCCGACGGCGACGACGGGTCCATGCGGATCTTCTCGTCCCAGTCGAGCGTCATGAACTTCCACGTCGGGTCGACGTCCGGGTTCACGACGGTGAGGTCGAGCCCGTGCACCTCGGCGATGAGCGCCCAGTACTCGACCGAGGCGCCGCCCAGCGGGTCGGCGCCGATGCGCACGCCGGCCGAGCGGATGGCCTCCACGTCGATGATGTTCGCGAGGTCGCGCACATAAGCGTCACGGAAGTCGTACTCGCCGAGCTTGTCGCCGTCGAGGTCCTTGAACGGCGTACGGGCCACGCCGTCGAGGTCCGCCGCGATGAGCTCGTTCGCGCGGTTCGCGATCCAGCCCGTGGCGTCGGTATCGGCGGGCCCGCCGTTCGGCGGGTTGTACTTGAAGCCGCCATCGCGCGGCGGGTTGTGGCTCGGCGTCACGACGATGCCGTCGGCGCGGCCCGGGTCGGCGGCATCCTTCCCGCGGTTGTAGGCGAGGATCGCGTGGCTGAGCGCGGGGGTCGGCACCCACGAGTCCCGCGAGTCCACGCGCACGTCGATGCCGTTCGCGACGAGCACTTCGATCGCGCTGCGCTCCGCCGGCAGCGACAGGCCGTGCGTATCGCGCCCGAGGAACAGCGGGCCCTCGATGCCCTGGGCCTTGCGGTAGTCGACGATCGCCTGCGTCGTGGCGAGGATGTGGGTCTCGTTGAAGCTCGCCGACAGCGACGAGCCGCGGTGCCCGCTCGTCCCGAACGCGACGCGCTGCTCGGGGACGGCGGGGTCCGGCTTGAGGTCGTAATAGGCGGCGATCAGCTCATCGATGTCGATGAGGTCGGATGCGTCGGCCGGCTGTCCTGCGCGAGTCATGCGTCCCAGTCTGCCCGTCCTCGGCCTGCCGCGCACGGTCCGTGACACCCTGCGCCGGTGCGCAATTCAGGACCGGTGCGCCGCGCCGTGGGCGCGGCCCCCGGAATTGCGCGGGCGGGGTCGATGTCGCGCGACCTCCATCCTGAGTTATGGCCGGGATCGGGCCCACGGGGCCCGGGCTAGGCTGGCACGCGTGACTTCCGAGGTCGCCTCCGCCGAGGCATCCGTTCCCGCCCGCCGCACCTACAGCTTCCTGGGCCCCGCGGGCACGTTCACCGAGGCGGCGCTCGCCCAGGTGCCGGAGGCCCGCGGCCACGAGTGGCGGCCGGTGCGCAACGTGGGGGAGGCGCTCGCCGACGTCGTCGAGGGGCGCTCCGACGCCGCGATGATCGCGATCGAGAACTCGGTCGACGGCGGCGTCTCGACCGCGCAGGACGCCCTCGCGACGGTGCCGGGCCTGCGCATCGTCGGCGAGTATCTCGTGCCCGTCGAGTTCGTCCTCGTCGGGCGTCCGGGTGCGCGACTCGAGGACGTCTCGCTCATCGCCGCGCACCCCGTCGCGTACGCGCAGTGCCTGCAGTGGCTCTCGGCCGCGCTTCCCGCCCACGCCCACGTGCCGGCGGCGAGCAACGTCGCGAGTGCGATGGGGCTGCTGGACGGATCGAGCGACGCAGACGCGGCGATCGCCCCTCCCGGGATCCTCGAGCACCACCAGCTCGAACTGCTGGCCTCGAACATCGGCGACAACCCCAACGCGGTGACCCGCTTCGTGCTCGTGAGCCGCACGGTCGTGCCGCCGCCGCCCACCGGCGCCGACAAGACGTCGCTCATCGTCGAACTGCCCGACGATCACCCCGGCGCGCTGCTCGAGATGCTGGAGCAGTTCGCCACCCGCGGCATCAACCTGTCGCTGCTGGCCTCGCGCCCGATCGGCGACGAGCTCGGCCGGTACCGCTTCGTCGTCGACGCCGACGGGCACCTCGAGGACGAGCGCATGGCCGACGCGCTGATGGGCCTGCGCCGGTTCAGCCCCCGTGTCACGTTCCTCGGGTCGTACCCGCGCGCCGATCGCGCCGTCGTGCGCTACCCCGAGCGCTACGCCGATGACGTGTTCGTCGAGGCGCGCGACTGGCTGCGGGGTCTCCTCTCCGGGGAACCCGAAGTCCAGGACTGACGAGCCCCGCCGGGCTCAGAGCCCGAGCTCGGCGGCCAGCAGCTCGAGGGTCTGCAGGCGGCCGGGTGCGGCATCCATCGGCTCGTTCTCGTACGATCCGGCGATCGGGGAGATCATCACCTCGTCGACGTCGTGCGTCGCGGCGAAGGAGCGGAGATCGGATGCCACGGCCGACGCCGTGCCGACGAACCACTTCGCGCGGGCCGAGGCCATGAAGGTGTCGCCGAGGCCGGCGAAGTCCGCCGCGTTCGCGAGCGCGTGCTCGACGGTCTCGAGCGGAACGAGCGGCTTGTTGGTGCGCAGGCGCGCCGTCATGCGGAGGTTGGGCAGAGTGCGCGCCTCGGCCTCGTCCTGCGTCGGGGCGACGAGCACGTTCGCGGTCAGGAAGGTGCGGGGTGCCGCGAGCGCCTCGGAGGGTACGAAGGAAGAACGGTAGAGGTCGAGCGCGCGCTCGAGGCCCTCGCCCGAGAAGTGGTTCGCGAACACGTACGGCAGGCCCAGCGAGGCGGCGAGCTGCGCGGAGTAGTCGCTCGAGCCGAGCAGCCACACCTCGGGCGTGGTCGCGGCGGCCGGCGTCGCGTGCACGTCGTAGGTGCCGCCGGACGTGAAGCGCAGTGAGGCGCCGTCCGGCGCGACGAGCGACATGATGTCGCGCACGTGGTCCGGGAACCGCTCGACGTCGCTCGTGGTGCCGCTCTGGCGCAGCAGCTGCGTGATGACCGGGTCCGAGCCCGGCGCCCGACCGAGGCCGAGGTCGATGCGCCCTGGCGCGAGGGCCTCGAGCGCCGCGAACTGCTCGGCGACGACGAGCGGGGAGTGGTTCGGCAGCATGACGCCGCCCGACCCGAGCCGGATGCGCGACGTCCGCGCGGCGGCGGCCGCCGCGAGCACCGGGGGAGTGGTCGAGGCGACAGCCGGCATGTTGTGGTGCTCGGCGAACCAGTACCGGCGATAGCCGAGCCGATCCGCCGCATCCACGACGGAGAGGGATGCCGCGACCGCCTGCGCGCTCGTCTGCCCGGTGCGCACCGGAACGAGGTCGAGGACGGACAGGGCCGGGGCGGGGGTCGCAGTGCTCATCGCTGAAGGCAACCCGCGCCCCGGCATCCGCATTCCGGATCACCTATCCCGCTCGTTGAGCGAGCGAGGAACGAGCGAGACGAAACGCGCCGAGCGCGGTCAGAACTCAGGGCAGGCGGTTCGCCTTGGCGAGGTTGTCGCGCAGCTCGCCGGCGGTCTGCGCGACGACGTAGGCCGGGCGGTCGCGCTCGAGGCGCCATGACTCGCTCAGCGGGCCGGCGCTCACGGTGTCGAAACCCAGCGCGTCGTAGACGCCGGTGACGAACTCGATGGCATCGGCGTCGTCGCTCGCGGTGCCGAGGGCACGACGCTGCGGGTCGCCGGCGGCGAGCCCGCCGGCGTTGATGTCTGACGCGTACAGGTGGTTGAACGCCTTCACGACCTTCGAGGTCGGCAGGTGCTGCTGGAGGAGGCCCGAAGTCGTCGCCTCCCCGCGGTCGAGGGCGCCGATGTGGCCGTCGCGCTCGAAGTAGTAGTTGTTCGTGTCGAGCACGATCTTGCCGGCGAGCGGCTCGACCGGGACGTCCTTCAGCGCCTTCAGGGGCACCGTCACCACCGCTATGTCGGCGGCCCCGGCCGCGGCGGCGGCGGTCGCTGCGCTCACCTTCGGCCCCAGTTCGTCGACGAGCCCCGCGAGGCTCTCGGGTCCGCGTGAGTTCGAGATCACGACGTCGTAGCCGAGTCCCGAGAAAGCGCGGGCGAGCGCGCTGCCGATGTGTCCTGCACCGATGATTCCGATCGTGGTCATGTCGACACGCAACCTCGGGGCGCAGCATCCCATTCCAGATCCTTCACGGAAGGAGGATCAGGAAACGATTTCGCGATTCGGCCCGTCACCGCACGAGGCCGTGTGACGATGGCCGCATGGATTACACCCACCTCGGACGAACCGGCACCTCCGTCTCGCGGATCGTGCTCGGGACGATGAACTTCGGCGACCGCACCTCGGAGGAGGACTCGTTCGCCATCCTCGACCGCGCGCTGGAGCTCGGCATCAACTTCATCGACACCGCCAACGGCTACGGCGGCTCGGGTGGCCGTGGCGCCACCGAAGAGATCATCGGGCGCTGGTTCGCCGCCCGGCCCGGCGTCCGCGATGACGTCGTGCTGGCCACCAAGGTGCACTCGCCGATGGTCGATCCGACCGCCGACGGCGACGTGGTCAACGCGCGCGGCGCGTCCGCGTGGCAGGTGCGGCGCGAGGCGATCGGGTCGCTCAAGCGCCTGCAGACCGACCGCATCGACCTGTACCAGTTCCATCACATCGACCGGCACATCCCGTGGCAGGAGCTCTGGCAGTCGATGGAGGTGCTGGTCGCGAAGGGCGAGGTCGTCTACACCGGCAGCTCGAACTTCGCGGCGTGGAACATCGCGCAGGCGAACGAGATCGCGGCTCAGCGTCACTTCCTGGGGCTCGTGAGCGAGCAGTCGCTGTACAACCTCACGCAGCGCGCGATCGAGCTCGAGGTGATCCCGGCGGCGCAGAACTACGGCCTCGGCATCCTGCCCTGGTCGCCGCTCGCGGGCGGACTTCTCAGCGGAGGATCGACGGATGCTGCCGCCCGGTCCGGATCCGAGCGCATCACGTCGCAGCGTGAGCAGCGCCGCGACCAGATCGCCGCGTACGAGGGGTTCGCGAAGGAGCGCGGCTGGACGCCGTCGGCACTCGGCCTCGCGTGGCTTCTGCATCAGCCCGGTGTCACGGGTCCGATCATCGGTCCCCGCACGGTCGCCCAGCTCGAGTCGGCCGTCTCGGCTCTCGACATCCACCTGAGCGCCGAGGATCTCGCGGCCCTCGACGAGCTGTTCCCCGGTCCGGGCGGGCAGGCTCCGGAGGCTTACGCCTGGTGACGCCTCGAGCGGGTCGTGCGCTCAGGAGCGCGCGGCCCGCTTGACGTGCTCGTACGCCGCCAGCGCCGCCTTGCGGGTCTCGCCGAGATCGACGAGGGGCTCGGGCCCGTCGTCGCCCAGCGACTCGGGAGCCCACTCGCGCTGGTAGTGCCCGTCGGCGTCGAACTTCTTCGCCTGCAGCTCCGGGTTGAAGATCCGGAAGTACGGTGCGGCATCGGCGCCCGAGCCGGCGACCCACTGCCAGTTGAAGGGGTTGTTCGCCTCGTCGGCGTCGACGAGCGTGTCCCAGAACCACTCCTCACCGCGCCGCCAGTCGATCAGCAGGTTCTTGACGAGGAACGATGCGGCGACCATCCGCACCCGGTTGTGCATGTAGCCGGTCGCCCAGAGCTCCCTCATGCCCGCGTCGACGAGCGGGACGCCGGTGCGTCCCCGCTGCCACGCCGCGAGGTGCGTGGGCTTGAGCCGGGGCCACGGGAACGCGTCGAACTCGGGCCGCAGGTTCTTCGTCGCGAGCTCCGGGAAGTGGAAGAGCGTGTGCCACGCGAATTCGCGCCAGCCGAGCTCCGAGAGGAAGCGCCCGCCGTGCCCGGCCTCGACCGTCTCGTGCCACACGGTGTACGGGCTCACCTCGCCCCATCGAAGCCGGGGCGACAACAGCGACGTCGCGCCGGCCGCGGGCTCGTCCCGCGCCCGGTCGTACGTGGCGAGGTCGTCGTCGAGGAACTCGCGCAGTCGCCGTCGTGCCGCGGGCTCGCCCGGTTCCCACGTCTCGCGCAGCCCGGCCGCCCAGTCCGGGTGGCGGGGGAGCAGTCCCCAGTCGTCGAGGGAATCGGATGCTGCGCCCCCGCGCCCGCCGTCGACCTCGCGCGGCTCCGGCAGCGGTGCACGCGGCGACGGCAGTGCGAGGCAGGCGCGCCAGAACGGGGTGAACACCGAGAAGTGCGTTCCGGCGCCGGTCTTCACGGTCCAGGGTTCGAAGAGCAGCGAGCCGGCGAAGGAGGCGACCTCGACGCCCTCGTCGCGCAGCCCCGCCTTGAGCGCGGCGTCGACGTCCCGCTCGGGGCCGCCGTAGCGCCGGTTCCAGAAGACGGCGCCGGCCGAGGCATCCGTCACCAGTTCCCGCACGACGCGCTCGGCGGGGCCGCGGCGCAGGACGAGGGTCGCACCGCGCTCGCGCAGCCGCTCGCCGAGCGAGGCGAGCGAGTGGTGCAGCCACCACCGAGCGGCGCCGCCGAGCGGGCGGATTCCGGGAGACTCCTCGTCGAGCACGTAGAGCGCGATGATCGGCTCGCCGCGGTCGATCGCCGCACGCAGCGCGGGGTTGTCGGCGAGGCGGAGGTCATCGCGGAACCACACGATCGACGGTCGGGCCATGGCCCCATCCTGCCGGGGCGGAGGCGCCGGATCGGCGGTCTTGACAACCGCGAGGCGCGGTCAGAGGCCGTCGGTGGTGTGGCCCTTGGGGACCACGACGAGGAGTGCGGAGGCCTCCACCCGGGTCTTGACCGAGAGCGCCTCGCCGAACTCGTCGCCGTCGAGCTGGACCGGGCGCGCCTCGTGCGTCGCGAGCTCGATGCCGGCGCCGCGCGAGTAGACGACGGCGCTGTCCTTCGTGCGCAGCGACAGCACGCGGCGACCGGCGCGGAAGCGGCGCAGGAAGCTGTTGTCCCACGCGACGCGTCGCCAGACGAAGAGCCAGCCGAACAGTCCCTTGGGCTGGAAGATGACGATGTCGAGCGCGCCGTCGGCGATGGATGCCTCGGGGATGAGGTCGAGCCCGGCCGGGAGCTTGCCGCAGTTGGCGAACAGCACGCTCTGCACCTTGGACGAGTGCAGCCGGTGGCCAGGCAGCTCGTACACGACGCGGAAGGGCTTCGCTTTGGGCAGCGAGCGCGCCGCGCCGTCGACGTAGGCGACCCAGCCGACGGTCTTCTTCAGCTGCGGGTTCGTGTTGGCGATCATGGCGGCGTCGAGGCCGATGCCGCCCATCACGACGAAGGCGTGCTCGGCCGTCGTTCCGTCGGGTCGGGCGAGTTCGGTCCAGCCGACGTCCATGGCGAGCGTGTCGCCGTCGAAGACCGCCTGCACCATCGCGGCGGGCTCGGTGAGGGGGAGCTTGAGGTTGCGGGCCAGCAGGTTGCCCGTGCCGCTGGGAACGATCGCGAGCGGCACGCCGCTGCCGCTCATCGCCTCGGACACGGCGCGCACCGTGCCGTCGCCGCCGGCGACGAGCACCGCGTCCACGCCCTCCTCGAGGGCATGGCGCGTGACGTCGTCGCCGAGGTCGTCCACCGTGGTCTCGTAGAAGAGGGGCTCCGACCATCCGGCCTTCGCCGCGAGGCGCGTGACCGTGTCTCGCAGCGTGCCGGCGTCGACCTTGATCGGGTTGTACACCAGCGCCGCCTTCGGCGAGGGTCGCTCGCCGTCCTCCGAGATCGGGCGGGTGGCGCCGTCCGGGCCGACGCGACGCGCGTGGCCCCTCTCGTTGTGGGCCGTGTCGGGCTCGACGTCATCGGGCTGACGGATGACGTCGTCGGGCTCGGCGGCCTTTGCAGGGCTGGGCGCGGCGGGACCGGACGCGGGCGCGGCGGCGGAGGGCGCAGCATCCGATATCTTCTGCTGCACCTCGGCGAGGTCGAGCTCGGAGGTGCCGGGTCCGTCGGCGTAGATCTTGTC
This sequence comes from Microbacterium sp. Soil_C_42, assembly GCF_057656735.1. NCBI lineage: Bacteria > Bacillati > Actinomycetota > Actinomycetes > Micrococcales > Microbacteriaceae > Microbacterium > Microbacterium sp. Soil_C_42. The sequence goes on along the minus strand of NZ_JBDGJU010000010.1, from coordinate 51,163 downwards.
GGCGGGGTGGGGAGCGAGGTCGGCGGGGATCTCGCCGGTCCGCACGTCTTCTGCGGGGACGCCGTCGGCGGGGACGCCGTCGGCGGGAACCTCGTCGCCCGATCCGGATGCCGTCGCCATGAGGTACAGATTAGGACCCGAATCTCCCCGTGAGCGCATCCGACGTGGGCCCGGCCCCTCGGGTCTGCGCTTGCGGTCGCCGACTAAGCTTGCAGGGTGATCGATCCCGTGCTGCTTCGCGACAATCCCGAGCTGGTCAAGCGCTCGCAGGAAGCGCGGGGAGAGTCACCCGACACCGTCGACGCCGCAGTCGAGGCCGACCGGGCGCGACGCGCCGCGATCACCGCCTTCGAGGAGCTCCGTGCCGCTCAGAACGCGCACGGCAAGAAGGTGGCGCAGGCTCCCAAGGAGGAGAAGGCCGCGCTCGTCGCCGAGGCGAAGGACCTCAGCGAACGCGTGAAGCAGGCTCATCACGCGGTCGCCGCGGCGGAGGAGGCATCCGCCGAAGCCTTCGGAGCGCTCGAGAACATCGTCATCGAGGGTGTGCCGGCGGGCGGCGAAGACGACTTCGTCACGCTGCGCACGCACGGCGAGGTCCCGGCGTTCGGCTTCGAGCCGCGCGACCACCTCGAGCTGGGCGAGAAGCTCGGCGCGATCGACATGGAGCGCGGCACCAAGGTGTCGGGGAGCCGCTTCTACTTCCTCACCGGCATCGGCGCGCGGCTCGAGATCGCGCTCATGAACCTCGCGCTCGACCGGGCGCTGCAGGCCGGCTTCACGCCGATCATCCCGCCGACGCTGGTGCGTCCCGAGGTCATGCGCGGCACCGGCTTCCTCGGCAAGCACGCCGCCGAGGTCTACCACCTCGAAGACGACGACCTGTACCTCGTCGGCACGAGCGAGGTGCCGCTGGCCGGCTACCACATGGACGAGATCCTCGACCTGTCGCGCGGCGCGAAGCGCTACGCCGGGTGGTCGACCTGCTACCGCAGCGAGGCCGGCTCGTACGGCAAGGACACCCGCGGCATCATCCGCGTGCACCAGTTCAACAAGCTCGAGATGTTCGTCTACACGACGCCCGAGCAGGCGGAGGAGGAGCACCTGCGCCTCGTCGCGCTGCAGGAGGGCATGCTGCAGGATCTCGGCCTGTCGTACCGCGTGATCGACGTCGCCGCCGGCGACCTCGGCTCGAGCGCCGCCCGCAAGTACGACGTCGAGGCCTGGGTGCCCACGCAGAACGCGTACCGCGAGCTCACCTCGACGTCGAACTGCACGACCTATCAGGCGCGTCGGCTCGACATCCGCTACCGGCCCGAAGGCGGCAAGACGCAGCCCGTCGCGACGCTCAACGGCACGCTCGCCACCACCCGATGGATCGTCGCACTGCTCGAGACCCACCAGCGCGAGGACGGCTCCGTCACGGTGCCGGAGGTGCTGCGGCCCTTCCTCGGCGGGCTCGAGGTGATGGAGCCCATCGAGTGAGCGAAGCGCACCTGCCGAAGACCGGCTCCATCAAGGTCGTCGCGCCGAAGAAGGCCGCGAAGCTCGTCGAGCAGGTCGCGCGCGACACCGAGAACCCCGCCGTCGCCACCGAGCAGCTTCTCATCGCCCTCGACATCGACGGCACCGTCCTCCTCGAGGACGAATCGCTCAGCCCCGGCGTCGTCGACGCCGTCGAGCATGCGCACCGCGCCGGCCACGAGGTGATGGTCGCGACAGGGCGCAGCTGGGAGGGCACCCGCGGCATCGTGCGCGTGCTGGGCATCGCGCCCGAGTTCGTGGTGTGCTCCAACGGCGCCGTCGTGCTCAAGCGCGTCGAGGCCGACGAGCTGCGCTACGAGCGCTGGCACGTCGAGACGTTCGACCCGCGCGAGGTGCTCGAGCAGCTGCGGGTGCACCTGCCCGACGCCCGATACCTCGTCGAACTCGCCGACGGGCACCGTCTGTACACCGAGTACCTCGAGGACTGGAACCTCGTCCACGCGCGCCGCGTGCCGTTCGAGGAGCTGGGCGCTCAGCCGGTCTGCCGTGTGGTCGTCGTCTCTCCCGACAAGGGCGAGCAGGACTTCGTCGACCTCGTGAAGCGCATCGGCCTCAACCACGTCTCCTACGCGGTCGGCTGGACCGCCTGGCTCGACATCGCGCCGAAGGGCGTCGACAAGAGCACCGGACTCGAGCTGGTGCGCACCGAGCTCGGCATCGATCCCGCGCACGTCCTCGTCATGGGCGACGGTCGCAACGACGTCGGCATGTTCCGCTGGGCTCTCGACAACGGCGGCCGTGCGGTCGCGATGGCGCAGGGGCCCCAGGAAGTGCGCGACGCCGCGGGCGAGATCACCGACTCGGTGCACGAGGGCGGCGTGGCCGCCGTGCTCCGCCGCCTCTGACGCCGTCGGCTAGACTCGACGCTTGTTCGACGGATGCCTCCGCTTGCGGTCGCATCGGTCGGGAGGGTTGTCCGAGCGGCCGATGGACCTGGTCTTGAAAACCAGTGGGCAGCAATGTCCCGTGGGTTCGAATCCCACACCCTCCGCAGAGCGCCTCTGACGCGGCATCCCGCGGCGTCGAGGCTCAGCCGATCTTCGACAGCATCACGTTGCGGGAGCCCTCCGGGCTCGCGAAGAGCGCGCCGCAGTTCGCGTCGACCGTGACCTCGGTGTGGTTGGGTCCGGGCGAGTGCCGCAGCTCCAGCGGGCCCAGGTCACCGTCGGGAAGCTCGACCTCGTACGAGATCGTCCGCTTCTCGCCCATCTCGAGGAGAAGGGTGCGGCTGACCGCGGTGTTGTCGTGGTCGACGCCGGAACGGTCGCGGAAACGATTGCCCTGCCAGTTCGCGGAGTCCTGCCAGTCGCCCCGCTGAGGGTCGGTCCACAGGATCTCCGCGCCGGGAGGGGCGAAGAACAGCACGTCCAGCATCATCGTGCGCGGATCGATCCCGCGGAACTGGTTGCGCAGCCCCAGTGTGTACTCGCTCTTGATGTCCTCGCTCATGCGACTGTGCAGATCCATCGTGACCGTGATCGTGCGCTCCTCCACGTCGCAGCTCGCACGCTGCGTGTAGTCGAGCCAGTAGTTGAGCTTGCCGACGGTGTAGTCGTTGAAGTAGATGCCGAGCTGCGTGGCCTCCGTCGTGTCCTCCCGGAGGACTCCGTCCAGGCCGTACTCGTGCGCGAGCGACTGCAGCCCGTCATCCTCGAACCACGCGAACACGCGGCCCTCTGCGGCGCTTCGCACGAGCTGATCCCACATCGCGCCGATCTCCCAGCCTCCGCCGGTGAGCGCGTCGAACATGACGGACGTCACCTCGCTGAAGTACGCGTCCATCGCGGCGTTGTCGGTCCCGAACCGCTCGTACGGCTCGCTCATCAGCAAGGAGGCGGTGTTCTCGGAGCTCACCGTCTCGCCGGAGGCGAGGGTCAGCGGCCCCGTCGCCTCGAGCATGTGGGCCAGCACGATCGGGTCGATGGAGATCACCCCGTCGAACTCCTGCTTCCCGGTCAACTCGCGCGTCGCCTGGAACAGCTCCACGGCACGGGGGAAGTGCGGGGTCATCGTGAAGTTCGACGACCAGTTCGCCAGCTCGAAGGGGTACAGCGAGCGGGTTTGCGCCGGCAGCTTGATGAGCGACCCGTTGACAGTGTCGAAGCCCAGCGAGGGAAGTTCGCTGTACATCAGGTCCACGCCGTTCTCCTGGCCGAGCAGCTCCATCCGGCCGTTGTCGACCTTCAGCACCAGCCAATGGGCGGGCCCGCCGCCCGTCGCACGGATCTCCGCCGGCGTCTGGATCATCAGCTGGTACAGCATGGGCTCGTCCGCGCCCGCGGCATGCAGGATCGCCGGCAGGTGCTCCTGCACGATGTTCAGGGCCGGAACGGCCACAGCGATCAGCTCCACCATCCCGTCGAGGGGTTCGTACACGGCCGGGAGCACACCCGTCCGATCCATACCCGCAGCGATCGCCGATGCGTCCTCGAGGGACGAGATGATCGTCGGCAGAACCGGTCCGGCCCCGAGGAAGGGCCGCAGGTCGATCCCGAGGCTGTCCTCGCTGCGCTCATCCGTGCCGGCGGCGGCGATCATGGCGACCAGGGGCGGCAGCGACTGCGACGTGATCGTGTTCACCGCTTCTGCCACGGTGCGCACCGCGAGCACGTTGTTGCCCACCTGGGGGAGTTCCGCGGCGAGATCCCACAGGACGCCGTTCGCCGTGGCTCGCGCCCGTTCCGTCCGGATGACGACGTCGTCGCTCGCCTGCTGCAGCCCGGCGACGTCCATGGAGACGGCGGCGGCGGCGAGCACCGTCAGCTGCTCCTTCGCGGCTTCCATGTCTTCACGAACCTGCAGTACCTGCTGCACGAACGCCCCGACGGTGAACAGCCCGACGAGAAGCACCGTCGCGACCGGGCCCACCACCATGCACAGCAGGAGGTACCTGCGCCTGCGGCGGAGCTGCGCCTTCGTCTCCCGCGCGGCGTGGCGGGCAAGCGGGGTCGCTGCCGACCGTCTGCGGGCAGGACGACGCGTCGTGGCTGGATGCGGTGCCGGCGAGGGCCCAGAGGCGGTCACGGCCAGGATGCTACCGGGTGACGGTGACGGGAATCTGACGCGCGGGGGTCGGTCGTCGCCGCCGCGCGCGCCCTCAGCGCACCCACAGGGCGGTGTGGGAGGATACCCCGGTGCTTCGGCAGCGCTCTGACGTTGTGCGAGCGAATGATGGAACGACTGTGGAATTCTTGTCTGCGGTGACGTCGCGCGGGTTGCCCCATCGCGTCCTCCGCGGCGTGACGATCCTGATGGGGAGAGGAACCGAGTGAGCTCGACGCACAAGCCCACGAGGCGCGGCCGCCGCACGGTGGCCCGTCACGGTGAGCTGTCGTCTCCGAGCCCGTTCGGTTTCGTCCTGAAGCTCGTCGGCATCGTCGCCGCCGTTGTGCTGGTGTCGGGCGCCGGCGTCGCCGCGTACGCTGCGACCGACTTCACGACGAGCTTCACCGAAAGCGCAGTCGAGCTCGAGGGCCAGGGCTCGGTCCCGCCCGACATCGGTGCGATCGAGGGCGGCGTCGATGTTCTCCTCGTCGGCACCGACGAGTGCGAAGAGGAGTTCGCCTCCATCTTCGGCGACCGCTGCACGGGAGCGGACGCCGCGGGGCAGCTCAACGACGTCAACATGCTCGTGCACATCTCCGACAATCCGCGTCGCGTCACCGTGGTCTCGTTCCCGCGTGACCTCATGGTGCCGATCCCGTCGTGCACGCGCGAGGACGGCTCGACGACGTCGGGTACGAGCAAGACGCAGATCAACGAAGCGTGGGGATACGGCGGACTCTCCTGCGTCGCCAAGACGATCAAGGAACTCAGTGGCCAGAACATCCCGTTCGCCGCGAAGGTGAGCTTCGGCAACGTCATCAACATCACCGATTCGATCGGCGGCGTCGAGGTCTGCATCGGCAACGGCGGCATCAAGGACAGGTACACCGGCATCAACTGGCCGGCGGGTTCCCGCACGATCCAGGGCGTCGAGGCCCTGCAGTTCCTGCGCACCCGCCACGGTCTGCAGAACGGCAGCGATCTGGCGCGTATCAGCAACCAGCAGCAGTACATGTCGAGCCTCGCACGCAAGCTCGTGAGCGACGAGGTGCTGTCGAACCCGGCGACGCTGTACAAGCTCGCGGCGACGGCGGTCGACAACATCACGCCGAGCAAGTCGCTGACCAACCCGATGACGCTGGTGCAGATCGCGCTGGCCGTCAAGAACGTGCCGTTCGAAGACATCGTGTTCGTTCAGTACCCGGTGCTGACCGACCCCGCCGACGTCAACCGCGTCGTGCCCGACTACGACTCGGCCGAACAGCTGTGGGCGGCGCTCGCGGCGAACGAGCCGATCGAAGTCACGCACGACCAGGAACTCACCGGAGGAGTGATCGTGGCCGACCCGCAGCCGACCGAGGCGCCCGCCGACCCCGCACCCACGGCGACCGCCGACCCCTCGGCGACGCCCGCACCGAGCGAGACCGCCGTCGCTCTCCCGAACAACATCCCGGGCCAGAACGCCGCTCAGCAGACCTGCTCCGCCGGAAACGTCAGGTCCAACGGCTGATGGCATCGGACAAGCGGCCCTCGAGAGGGGGCCAGGTGCCCCTTGCGCGCCACGGAGTGCTGAAGTCGCGGCATCCGTTCATGACCCTCTTCGCGATGTTCGGAGTCGTCCTCGCCGTCTTCGGCGTGAGTGCGGCCGGCATCGCCGCGTACAACTTGTTCGACGCGACGCAGACGATCACCGCGAACGCCGTCGTGCTCGACGAGGAGGAGCCGCTGCCGCCGTCGCTGGGTGCGATCGAGGGCGGCGTGAACATCCTCATGGTCGGCACCGACTCGTGCGAGGGCGCGAACGCCTCGCTGTCGGGGGCGTGCCAGGCCAAGGCGACCGAGGGTGAGCGCAACGACGTCACGATGCTCGTGCACATCTCGGACGAGCCGCGCCGCGTCACCGTGGTGTCGTTCCCGCGCGACATGCTCGTGCCGATTCCGTCGTGCCCGAAGGAGGACGGCAGCGGCAGCTACTCGGCGATGTCGTCGCAGATGCTCAATGCCTCCTACCAGGAGGGCGGGCTCGCGTGCACGGTGCTCACGATCGAGTCCCTCATCGAGGATCAGATCGACTTCGCCGCGGCGATCCGCTGGACCGGTGTCATCAACATGTCCGACGCCATCGGCGGCGTCGACGTGTGTGTGGCCGGTGACATCAGCGATTCGCACACCGGACTGAAACTGACCGCAGGCACCCATACGCTGCAGGGCGTGCAGGCGCTGCAGTTCCTGCGGATCCGCCACGGCATCGGCGACGGGTCCGACCTCGGCCGCATCTCGAACCAGCAGCAGTTCATGTCGTCGATGGTGCGCAAGCTCCAGTCCGATTCGGTGCTCGCGAACCCGGCGACGCTGCTGAACCTCGCGACGACGGCGATCAGCCAGGTGCAGCAGGAGCAGCTCGTGCTGAGCTCCGGCCTCACGAACCCGACCCTCATGGTGCAGATCGCGATGGCCGTCAAGGACGTGCCCTACGAGGACATCGTCTTCGTGCAGTACCCGACGCGCTACGCCTCGGGCGACGGCGCCAGCCGTGTGATGCCGGTGAAGGATGCCGCGACGGTGCTCTTCGACGCGCTCAAGGCCAACCAGCCGCTGACGCTGACGGGCGACGCGAGCCAGGGCTACGGCGTCGAGGTCACCGGCGAGGCCGTCAAGCCCGAGGCGGCTCCGGCGCCTACCGCAACAGCGGAGGCTGCGGAGACGCCCGCGGCTGAGGCTCCGGCGACCGAGACTCCGGCGGCGGAGACGCGTGTCGAGCTCCCCTCGGACATCGCGGGCCAGACCGCGGCGCAGACCACCTGCACCGTTCCCGAGGACTGAGCCGCGGCTTCCGCTGCCCACGGCGCAGGCCTCTAGGCCGGGTGGCCCTGGCTGTCGGTGCGATCGCTCTGCGTCGAGAACTTCGAGATGAACACGACCCACCTGCCGTCGGGCTGCTGCGTCGCGACACCGCCGTCCTGCCAGATTCCGTTCTCGGGGAACCATTGCGACCCGGCGGGGTCGCCCTGGTTCTGATGGACGTTATGGATGCCTTGCACCGACGCCGGTGCCGCGCCCTCGGGGAACGGCTCGCCCCAGACGAGCGTGAGCGCACCGACGCGCAGCGTCGCCTCCAGCGCCTGCGACGCCTGGAGCTGGTCGCCGGAGCGCCACGGCCGGAGGAACGGCGCCCAGAAGGGCGAACGGTCGGCGGCCACGGCACCCCGTTCGCGGAACAGCCACTGCAGGAACCAGCGGATGCCGGCGACCCGCAGCTCGCGATGGCGGATGACGTCGAGCGCGCCCGAGGCGGGGGAGGAGAGGAGCTTCGTGAAGGCCGGCGCCGGCGGCGTCGGCCAGCCGAGCCTCGCGCCCGTGGTGCGGATCGTCTTCCACTGCACCCCTGCCGCGGAGTTCTTGCTGTCGACGTCGACCGCCACGCGGTAGTCTCGTGCCCCGCTGCGCAGCTTCAGGTTGACGTGCCACCACCGCCCGAACTCGTCCGGGTCGTCCCTCTCGTGCGACACGAGGGTTCCGCTGAGCACTCCGTACTGTGTGAACGGCATACCGGGATGAGCGCGCCGCAAGCACGGGTGATACCCGGCTGCTGATTCCACTCGTGCAAGAAGCGGTCCCGGTCTCGGTTATGATTACTGGGTGCATCCGCGCCCTCGCGGCAGGATGCCTGGAGACGTCGCATAGTCAGGCCTAGTGCACCACCCTGCTAAGGTGGAGTCCTCGCAAGGGGACCGAGGGTTCAAATCCCTCCGTCTCCGCACTACCTCTCCGCTCGAAACCGTTGATTTTCCGCGCTTTTCTTGGCTGCTCGAAGCTCTTTAGCAGGGGCCGTGCCCACATTCTGCCCACATCCGTTCCGCAGCGGGGGTTCCGCGACGATGCTGTGGCAGGCGGTACAGGCTGGTCAGTCGCTTGAGGTGGGGGGTGTCGTCTGGTCTGGGCGGGTGCCTCTGCGCGCATCGAGTTGCGCTGCCCGCGCCTGATCCAAAGCGGTCGACACAGCATCGAGGTCGTCGTCGAAGAGATCGGCGTATACGTCCAGGGTCATCGCGGCCGAGGCGTGACCCAGCATCCGCTGAATCGCTTTCACGTTCCCGCCGGACTGCACGGCGAGGGACGCCGCGGTATGGCGTAGGTCGTGGATGTGGAGTTGCGGCATGCCGATCGATTCTGCGGCGGTCTTGAACCACGACTTCGACGCCGCGCTGGTGCGCACGCGCCTCATGTAGGTCCCGGCTTTACTCGGAAACACCAGATCGTCGGGGCCGAGTCGTGCAACGCGCCCCGCCAGCTCATCCCGCAGGAAGCGGGGCATGGGCACGCTTCGTATCTTGTGAGACTTCGGGGTGCCGACGTAGATCTCGCCATTGACCTCGACGGCGCTAGTGACGACCCAGATCCGGGAACGAGCGAAGTCGATGTTCTGTGTACTGAGCCCCGATACTTCCGCCCACCGCATCCCGGTGTACGCGAGAGTTCGCACCAGGGTCGCATACTCCCCGCTCGCGCTGGCCAGATCCTCGACCTGCGCATGATTCAAGTAGACGTGCCGCGAGGTTGTCTTCTTCGGTAGGCCGATCTTTCCTCCACGGGCCGGATTGACGGCGATGCGGCGATCGTGGACTGCATCATCGAGAATCGACGCCAGCACGCCGTAGGTGCGGATTACGACCGAAGCGCCGAGGCCTTGGTTGAGCTCCGCGACCCATGATTTGACATCCGAGTGCGCGATGTCCGTGATCGCAATCCGCCCCCATCGCGGCTGTACACGCAGCCGCCATGCCGTCTCGATCGGCGAGTAGGCCGAAGGCTTGAGCGACGCCCGCTTCGAGACGAGCCACGGGATCGCGAGTTCGGCGACCGCCACGCGAGATCTGCTCGGATCCAGAAACGTGCCCTGAGCCTTGCTGACTTCGACACTCGCGAGAAATACCTCTGCGTCCCGCTTCGTCTTGAACCCGCGCTTGTCCGTCTGGGAGCCGTCGGGCCGGCGATATCGCACCCGGTAACGCCTGCCCTGCGTCGTCGCGTAGGGAGCGACACTACCCATGGGCTGGCCTGCCCACGTTTGAGGTGAGGCCCGTGAGCCAACCGGCGGCGCGGGCTTTCTGGATCCAGTCGGAGGCGGTGCGCTCGGGGATGTTGAGCTCGGCGGCGATGAGCTTCACCGGTGGCAGGTCCGCGAGAGCGGCTGTGCCGTAAAGGATCTCGATGACCTGCCACCGTTCGTCCTTGATGCCCCGTTTGACGACGGCTTCTGCCATCCAAGGCGGGATGATGCGGCCGTCGTTGCTGGTGAGGTCTGCGATGGTCGTCCAGCTGGCACCGGGACTGTCGTCGAGTTGCAGGGCGACACAGCGGGGGATGGCGGTCTGCACGATCGCTTGCGGTGCGGTGTGCTTGAGTCGGTCCTCGTTGAACTCGTCGGCGATCGCGCGGTTGATGATCGTGGTAATGACATACCGCCCACGCTGCGGTGCGTAATGCGCCTCGAGCGTGGTCTCCACACCGGCGTCATCGTCGACCGCGGTAGCGACGAACGCGGGCGCGATCCGCAGCGCCGACCCGACGGGCTGGGTGGCGCTCGCCGCCGACATCTTCGTGCCATCGAGAGTCTTCACATCGACCTTCACCTGATCAGTTTGTCTTACTTCTGCAGCGTTCCGCAGATACCTCTTGCGAAGTATACGGTTTAGGAGTGTACTACTGCTGAAGGGAATGAAAGTTCAGCAGAAGGAGTGAGAGATGGCGACAACGGCGCATCCGGCAGAGCCGGTGCTCAACAAGCTACTTCTGACCCCGAATGACGTCGTGGCGTTGATTCCGGGGCTGAAGCTGAAGCTGCTGGCGGAATGGCGGTACAAGAAGACCGGACCGCGGTACTACAAGGTCGGGCGGATCATCCTTTATCCCTTCGATGACCTCGAGGTGTGGTTCGAAGGGCTCGAGCGTGGCGGCGGTCCCGATGACTGACACCGACCCGCGCGGGGAGGCGGCGTCGGTGGTGATCGTCGCGGTCGCCAATCAGAAGGGCGGGGTCGGGAAGACCACCGTCGCGATGCAGGTCGGGGCGGAGTTGTCGCGCCGGCATCGGGTGCTGGTGGTGGATGTCGATCGTCAGCAGTCCACAGCGTGGTGGGCGGAGAACGCCCGGGACCGTCTGCCGTTCGACTTCGCCGGCAGCCAGCACCCGAACATGCTGAGTCGACTCCGCGACCTGCGCGCAGACTACGAGTTCGTCCTCGTCGACACCCCGGGCAGCCTGGAAGACACCGCCGTCCTGGAGACGGTCCTCGACGCCGCCGACTACGCCCTCGTGCCGGTCACCCCCGAGCCGCTCGCGGTCGACCCGACGCTCCGCACGCTCAGCCGGCTGATCGAACCACGCCATCTGCGTCACGGGGTGCTGCTGAACCGGATCGACCCGCGGGTGCCACGCCAGCTCGAGACATGGCAGCGGCTGCTGGACTCGGAACTGGGGGTTCCGCGGCTGGATTCGCATCTGCGGCAGTACAAGGTCCACGCTGATGCGCCGGTGATGGGGGAGCTGGTGACGAGCCTGCGCCGCAACCGCCGCACTGAGGGCACGATCGCGGACATCGCGTGCATCGCGCGGGAACTGGAACAGCTGCTGTCGCCGGCGCTGACGGGAGCGTGGTGACGATGGGCAGGGTCGATCTCGCCGGCAAGCTCAGCGACGCCCGCGCCCGCGTCGCCGCCGAAACCCCATTGAGCGAGCCTGCCGCGCCGATGTTCGCCCAGCTGGCGCGGAAGGACGCCCGCATCCGCGACGACCAGGTCACCGCGCTGGCGGCGCTGGCGGATGCGGTGATGCGCCGTCGACGGTTCAAGGCGGAGCGAATCACGGAGAACACGCTGATCCGGGTCGCGATCGATCTCCTCCTCGTCCACGCCGACCGGTTGCGGGGCTCCACCGAGGCCGAACTGCGGAAGTCCGTGACTTCCGCGGTTCCGCAGTCCGCCACTTCGGCAGTCCCGGACTCCGGACCTTCCGGAGCGACCGTGCGGGGTGTGGCGATGCTCGCGTCCAAGGCTGCTGCGGCAGGGCGCGTGAGCGGCGCCCGGCCACCCGAGGAGTTCGGAACTTCGGACGTTCGTGACTCCGGCAGTCCCGGATCTCGCGCCCTCACTGGATCGGCGGGTTCCGCATGAACGCCCGGTCGGGGCGCGCCGAGGCGGCGGGCGCGGAACGGGAGAGGGAGGCGCGCCGCGCATACCGGGAGGCCAACGCGGATCGGATCAGTGCGGGCAAGCGGGCGTGGCGGGAGCGCAATCAAGAGCACATCCGGGCGTATCGCGACGCGTACAACGCGGAACACCGCGAGGGGGTTCTTGCGAAGAAGCGGGAGCACGCGGCCCGCGACAGCGCCCGGAAGGCCGCCGAGCGGCGCCGGCAGGAATCGAAGCGGGCTTCGTCGAAGAAGTACTACGAGGCACACAAAACCGAGCACCGTGAATACTCCCGGCAGTGGCAGGCGCGCAAGCGTGCGGAGGACCCGGAGGGGTACCGGGCGATGCGCGCCAAGGCGCAACGCCGCTGGTGGGATACCCACAAGGACGAGTACAACGCGAAGCTCCGCGCCCAGCACCGGGAGAACCCGGAGCCGAAACGCGCCCAAGCTCGCGCGTACTATGCCGCGCACGCGGAGGAGGTGAAGGCGAAGAAGCGCGCCCACTACGCCGCGAACCGTGAAAAGGTGCTCGCCGGCAACCGGGCGTGGAAGGAACGCGAGAAACGTCGCATCGCCGCCGGGCTCCCGCCCCGCCGAATCCGCACCACCCCCGCCGCGGAGCGGCGCGCGAACGCGGTCGCGGCCGACGCGTTCTTCACCCGGCAGAGGACACCGGACGAGATCACCGCGCTGCGACGCAAGCCCTCGTCGGTCGACCTATTGCAGGGGACACCGCCGGAGCTGGTCGCGGCGTTCGAACGCGACAGCAAACGGACACGGATCGAGCACGCCCTCGCCACCGACGGCAGCTACGCCAGCCGTCAGCTGCTCGCCGAAGCACGACGCCAGCTCGCCGCACAGCAACGCGCGGCGCTCCGCGAGCAGCGAGACGCCGTCGAGAACGCCCGGCTGGACGCGATCGGCAAACAGGTCAACGACCGGCTGCGTCACCGAGAACGCCCGCGCCGGCGACATCACCTCGACCCCGACCCCGCCGCCCCACACCCGATGCTGAACCCCAACACCACGATGGGAATGAACCGATGACAACAACCTCGAACTGGGAGCCGATCATGATCGACCGCGCCCAAGCAGAAGCCGCCCGCTGGCGCATCGCCGTCAGCGCCTTCGAGTACTACCCCGAAAAGCACCTCGACGAACCCGGCTACACGATCGACGAAGACGTCACCTGGTGCATCGAACCGCTCACGGGCCTCCCTGATACGGAACTCGACGAGCTGCGCGCCAGCATTCGGACGCTCATCACGACCCAAACTGCGGACCGGCAGGCGTTCATCCGCCACCTCGCCACCCTCACCGCTCATCACCCCACGACCGACGGGCCGTGACCAGATCGGCCGCGCCCCGACAGGAAAGGAGAAACACCATGAACATCACCGATCACCTCGAACCATTCATCGCGGTCACCACGATCGCGTCCACCGCGGTCGTGCTGTTGCTCCTGGTGCTCGCGATCCAGCTGCTGCGCGGGCGCCTGCGTAATGCTACGGGCGTCCTCGCCATCGTCGCCGTGCTCGCGCTGGTGGGGTTCGCGGCCTCCGTCCCACTTGCGACCGCGTTTGTCGGGATGCCATCGCCCTGACTCGTCGCGTCCCACCTCTCGCGAGCGGATGGGTCGCGGCTCCAGCGCGAGCGCGGCACCGGGTCTTTCCTGGCCGGTCATCGTAGCTCCAGGCGCTCCGTGCCGCGCTTTCGCGGCATGAACTCGCCCCTCCGCTACCGCTCCGGTGCTGACGGTCCCGGCACTGCACACCCTCCGTTCGCACACGACGCCACTGCCAGGAAAAGCACCCAACAAGTCACGAAACGAGGTAACCGAAATGAACACGACAACGACGTCCCCGAACCCATCCCACTCCATCCCGGGGATCGTCAACACGATCGTCGCGTGGGATCACCTGGAAGAGACGGTCGACCGACTCGCCGACATCGTCGACGACCTCCTCGCCCGGCACGACGAACAGCTGATCTGCAGCCTGCAGTTCCCCGAAGCAGAGGCCCTCGCCGAAGTCCTCGACGCCGGCAGGCACACCCGCACCGCGGCACGCCTGATGCACCACTGGGCACTCACCGAACCCGATTGGGAAGACGACCTGGACCACGAAGCGATCATCCGTCGCTGGCTCACCGTCGACAACCACCGGGAGCTCGACATGCCGAGACCGTAGAACGGGGGCTACGGGGTGCGGGGGAGGTGGTCGAGCGCGCGCTGCACAGAGTTCGGGCTCACCCCGAGCACCCGCGCGATATGGGTCATCGGACGGTCGAGCCGGCGCAGCTCGAGCGCCATCGCCACCTTCTCCGGTGTCATCACCGTGGGCCGACCGGGCCGCTTCCCGGACGCGGCCGCCGACGCCATCCCCGAGCGGGTCCGCACACTCACCAACCGCCGCCGCAGAGCCTCCAACGCCGCGAACACCTCGGCCGGACCCGCACCCGACGGAGCATCGGTGCACAACGCCGGTTCCGACAGCGACCGGAACTGCACGCCGCGGTCGCTCAGGCCGGCGAGCGTGCTCAGGAAATGGGTCACCGCGTGCGACAACTGAGCCGAACTCGACACCACCAAAACATCTCCCGGCTCGAGGAACGCCAAGCACTCGCCCAGCCCCGGACGCTTCCGCGGATCCGTGGTCGCGTCGTCAGTGAACACCCGCACCGCGCCGGCCGCCGTCAGGTCCGCGGCGTCGGCCTCGGTTCCCGCGCCGGGCGTGAGCTCCCGGGTGTACCCAACCAGCCGGGTCACCGGGACGGTCCTTCCACCCCCGGGCCGCCGGGCACGATCAGCGGACCAGCGACGTCGACGGGGCGGGCGGACGACAGCGTCTGGCGCAGCGCGACCAGTCGGGCCACGGTCTTCTGCTCCATCGCGGTCGCGAACTTCCCATTCGCCGGCACCCGCAGCTCCGGGATCACCTCCCGCAACGACGTGTCATGCAAGTCCACCAGCAGCTCCGCGACCTCGTCCGGCAGTCCGCGCCGGGTCGCGGCGAAGTCGGTGGCGTGATGCAGCTCGCTCAACCATTGCGTCGCATCGAACCGGCCCAGCCGCTCCGATTGCGCTTCCACCAGGGCCGCGGTCGCCCCCTCAAAGCCTGCATCCTGCGAGCCGGTCGCGGCGAAGATCACACGCCCTTGGCGGCCGACCACGGTCAGCTCGTCCGCCCAGCCGGATTCCTCAACGGACGCGACCAGATTCCGGGTCGCCGCGAAGCCTTCGTCGTGGGTCGCGCGGGAGGTTGGCGTCGTACGGTGGCCCGCCTGGACATCGCCGAGGAATCCCGACAGGACTGACAGCAGACTCTCTGCCCGCCGGGAACCGACCACCACGACCCGGGTGCGGAAGCCCTCCGCCGCGAACCGCTGGGCCGTGCCAGCAGCCGCTGTCACGTTCCCGAACGTCCCCTCTAGCGCGAGCGACCGCCGGTGCTCTCGCGCGTACCGGATACACCCGGACACCCACCCCGCCACGGACTGCCCGACCTCGCTCAGCGACTCCGGGTCCGTTGCGGATTTCGGATCGAGGAACGCGGGATGGAACGCGCGCAGCTCCTCGCCATTCAGCACCGCGACGCCCAGCTGATCTTCACCCGCGAGGGATGCCGCGGCACGGGAGCGGCCGGCCCCTGGCTGTCCGGCCACGAGCACGAACGTCGGCCGGTCAGACTCGACGTCGTCAGGGAAGTACAGCGGCAGGATGTCGCGGCGCAGGACCTCGTCGCGCTCGCCCTGCTCCAGACGAGCCAGGCTCATGCGTCCGACACCGACAATTCACGAAGCCGACGATCGAGCCGCGCCGTCAGGGCGCTCACCGCGGCGCGGTCGTAGGCGTCGACGGTCAGCACGTCGCGGCGCAGGTTAGCCAGTTCATCTCGCTGCGATGCCGCATGCAGCAAGGCGAAGACCATCGTCGCGGTGTCGCGCATCCGGTCGTACGCGACGACATCGTTGACTCGCCATGGCGAGGTCGTTCCGGGCATCGACCCTCCTTGAGGGCCATCGTACCGATTGCCAAAAAGGTTGTGTCGCCTCTTTTGAAGACCCATCCCTTTCGACGTGCGGCGGTCAAGGAGTGGCGTTGTCGACGGGTCGCAGGTCGATTGGTCAGCCGCGGGCGGCTGGCAGTACTGTCCGCCCGCGTCCGCGGGCGTTGTTTGCCGTGAAGCCTGCGGCAGTCTACGGTCGGCGCCGCTGCGCGCAAGCAGCTGCGCTGCCGGCTCCTCCGAGACTTTCGGCACGCGGTCGCAAGCTCCCTTATTTCGCGCCGAAACTCTCTCCCCCGCCGCCCTCCGGGTTGCACTCCGCGTCGCGCTCCCTGACAGGCACTTCGTGCCTTCACTGGCAAACAACGACAGGGAAAAGGAGAAGGACATGACCATCAACACCACCCCCACCGGGACCGTCGAGCACATCGACCCCAAAACACTCATCGTCGAGACCAACGTGCGCACCACCGCACCCCTCGATCCCGGGTTCGTGGACAGCATCCGGCAGGTCGGGGTGCTCACCCCGGTGTTGGCGTGGCGGGACCAGGACGGGGGAGTGCACGTCCGTGCCGGGCAACGCCGCACCCTCGCCGCCCGCGAAGCCGGCATCGCCGCCGTCCCCGTCTACGTCGTCGACGCAGGGGATGACGACACGGCGCAGCGGATCGTGGAGCAACTGATCGAGAACGACCAGCGGGAAGCCCTCACCGACGCCGACCGCATCGAAGCATGGCGTGCCCTCGAGCTCGAAGGGTTGTCCGCTACCGCGATCGCCAAGCGCACTGGCACCAAGCGCGAGCGGGTCAAGACGGGCCTGGCCGTGGCCCAGAACGCCACCGCCACCGATGCGGTGAGCGAGGCAGGGTTGACGCTGGATCAGGCGGCTGTCCTGTTGGAGTTCGACGGGGACACCGACACCGTGACGGAACTGACGGAGGTCGCGGCCACGGATCCGGGGTACTTGCCGGTGGCGGTCGAGCGGGCCCGGCAGGACCGGGTTGCGCGGGAGGCGAAGGAGAAGGTCGAGCAGGAGGAAGCCGCCAAGGGACACCGGATCCTCGACGAACGCCCCAGCGACTACAACACCGCCCCGTACCGGGTGCGGATGCTCCGCACCGCCGACGACCAACCCGTCGACCCCGACACCATCCAAGGCAAGCCCGGCGTCGCGGTCTACGTCGCCACCTACTACGGGGGAGAGGCACGAGCCGAGTACTACCTCGACGACCCCGCCACGCTCGGGTACACGGTCCGCGAAGAGTCGGGCTACGGGACCGGCGGTGCGCCGTCGGGGCCGATGACCGACGAGCAGAAGGCGGAACGGAAGCAACTGATCGCGAACAACAAGGAATGGGACGCCGCCGAGACCGTGCGCCGCGAATAGCTCACCCAGTTCCTCGCCCGCAAGACCGCCCCGAAGGATGCCCAGACCGTGATCGCCGAAGCCCTCACCACCGCCCGGTGGAAGATCGCCGACGGCCTCACCCGAGGCTCCACCACAGCAAAGACGCTCCTCGGCATCGACACCGCCGACTACGGCGACCAGATCGCCGAGTACCTGACCGCGCACCCGCACCGTGCCGTGCACGTCACCCTCGCCGTGGTGCTCGGCGGGATCGAGCAGAACACCAACCGGAACACCTGGCGGGCACCCAGCCCGGACACCGCTTGGTACCTGCGCACCCTCCAGGGCTGGGGCTACGCGTTGTGCCCCGTCGAACGCATCGCCGCGATGCTCACCCACAACACCACCGAATAGCCGGCAATGGGTGGGCATCCCGGCCGGATGCCCACCCGCGTCCCGACTCCCAGCCCTACCCGAAGGAAGGAAATGTCATGAACACCGTGACCGTCTACACCACCGGACCCGGCTGCCAACGCTGCAAGCTCACCAAAGACATCCTGACCCGCAGAGGCGTGGCCTTCGTCGAGGTCGACATCCGGGAACAGCCCGCCGCCCGCGAGTACGTCGTCGACGAACTCGGCTACACCGAGGCTCCCGTGGTGGTCGTCGACGACCACGACCACTGGAGCGGGTTCCGCCCCGACCAGATCGACCGGATCGCCCGATCATGACCACGCTCATCGACCTTTGGCTTGAAGCCGCACACGAGGCGTATGCGCTGCGCGCGCAGCTCGCCTACCTCGAGGAAGCCTGGCTCCGCGCCGAAGCCGACGCCGACTACTGGTACTTCCAAGCCTGCAACACCCCGCGACCCTTCGACCCAGCTGTAGCCGTCGCCGGCGAGGAAGCAACAGCCCAACCGGGACCGAGTGTGCAGCTGCGGCACACCTCGCCGGCGCCGCAGTGATCCATCGACACCGCGACCGTCGATCAACAAACTGAGAGGACATACTCATGTCGAACATGGAAGACTTCACGGCCGCGATCGGGGGCCTCCCCATCCTGACCCTCGTGGCGATCTGGGACTGTCCGATAAACGGTGTGTGGAGTCCGGCGGTTTTCAATGAGCGGTCTTCTCGAACCGTCCGGCGAAGGTGATCGCGAACGCGTTGAGCGCGGGCTTCCACCTGATCATCCAGCGTGCCCGGCCGCCGCCGGTGGGGTCAAGCGACCGGGTCACGAGGTAGAGGCACTTCAGTGCGGCGGCCTCGTTGGGGAAGTGCCCCCGGGCGCGGACGGCGCGCCGGTAGCGGGCGTTGATCGACTCGATCGCGTTGGTCGTGCAGATCACCTTCCGGATCTCGATGTCGTACTCGAGGAACGGCACGAACTCCGCCCACGCGTTCTCCCACAGCTGCACGATCGCCGGATATCTCCCACCCCATTCCGCGGCGAACTCGACGAACCGGT
Source organism: Microbacterium sp. Soil_C_42 (assembly GCF_057656735.1). Classification (NCBI taxonomy): domain Bacteria; kingdom Bacillati; phylum Actinomycetota; class Actinomycetes; order Micrococcales; family Microbacteriaceae; genus Microbacterium; species Microbacterium sp. Soil_C_42. The sequence goes on along the minus strand of NZ_JBDGJU010000010.1, from coordinate 32,561 downwards.
CCTTCGCCGCCGCCTCTGACGGGGCGGTGTAGACGGGCCGCAGAGACCTCACGATCGCGTCGCGGTGCTGCCGGCCCGCGTATCGGAAGCTGTTGCGGATCAGGTGCACGACGCACTGCTGCACGACCGTCCGCTCCCAGGTGGTGTTGATCGCCTCCGGCAGCCCCTTCAGCCGGTCGCAGACCGCGATGAACACGTCCTCGACCCCGCGGTTCTTCAGCTCGGTGAACACCTGCAACCAGAACCGGGCGCCCTCCGCACCGTCGCCAGCCCAGATGCCGAGGATGTCGCGTTCCCCGTTCACCGTCACCCCCATCACGACATAGAACGGGGTGTTGCGGACCTGACCGTCCCGCACTTTCACCACGATCGCGTCGACGAAGATCACCGGGTAGATCGCGTCCAGGGGACGCGAGGACCACTCCGCGAGCTCGCTGGCGACCTTCTCGGTGATCCGGCTGACGGTGTCTTTGGAGACCTTCGCGCCATACACCTCGTCGAAGTGCGCGACGATCTCTCCGGTCGTCAGGCCGCGAGCGGTCAACGACAGCACGATCTGATCGATCCCGTCCAGCCGGCGCTTGCGCTTCGGGACGATCACCGGCTCGAACGACCCGTCCCGATCCCTCGGGACCTCGATCTCCACGGGACCGATCTCGGTGAGCACGGTCTTCACCCGTGTCCCGTTGCGCATGTTCGACCCTGCCGGCGTCCCGCCACGCTCGTGGCCGAGGTGCTCGGTCAGCTCCGCGTTCAGCGCCGTCTCGAGGACGCTCTTGGTGAGCTCGTTCAGCAGCCCGCCAGGGCCGACCAGGCTCACGCCCTGTTCCTTCGCTTGCGCGAGCAACCGCTCCGCAAGATCCTTCTGATCGATGATCTCCCCAGTCACGGGGTCAATCATCGCGTCGTCCAACAACTCGGTCGTGTCAGCCACGGCCATCTCCATTTCGGATCAGGCCGGACCCCACACACCGTTATTCAGACAGTCCCCTCGATCTCGCTGTTTTCCGTGATGATCGCGGTCGGGATCCTGATGCTCGCGTCGTACGGCGTCCCCGCAGCTTTCTCGAAGGAAGTGCTGCGCACGCGCACACGGCGCCCGCACGGGCACTGCAGCGACCGGGATCAGTGCTGAGCGATGGATCTACTTAGACGATTGGAACGGATGTCCGCGGCTGATGGGACGATGGGGCAATGGCAAGGACACTGAGCCCAGAGCAGACGCGCATCGTCGGCATCATCGCGCAAGCCGTCGCCGTCGCCGCCCTCCTCATCTCCGTCGCCGGCGCCGTCCGTACGTGGGGAACTTCAGGAGCTGTGGCCTGGTCGCTCGCGATCGTCGTCTGCGCGGTCGGCAGCTACGCCATCTTCGCCGTCAATCGAGAGCGGTCGCGGAAGCGGCGCTAGCCCGCTGCTACCGCCGATATCCGGCCGCGCATCAGTGCTGTCAGGGACCGCCACCGCGTACGTTGTCCTTCACGGACGCGACGGCGAACACGGCTGGCGGAACCTCTCGATCTGCACGCTGTTGACGAGTTGCCCGTGAGAGCCGTCTACTCGTACGAAGAGCGCTGGAGCGGGAGTGGTTCCGACGACGATGCCGCTGCGATCTTCGACTGGCTGGCGGGGCCAGTGTTGATGATGTGAACTGGCGGTCGGGACCGCCTGTTCAAATCCCAAATGCTTTGGTGGTTTTCGCCGGCGACCATAGGGTTGATGCGAGTGGAGCCTGCGATTCCGGGGGGAATCGTGTCACACAGGTGTCCCCAGACCGAGCCTGTCCCCAGCAGGCGCGTGGCGCGTACCAGGCGAAGCTCAGGTCGCTCGGACGCCGCAGCCGTTATCTGCGGCGTCCGAGCGACTGTTCGCGCTCGGGGGGATTGCGCGAGGGAAGTCAGTAGCCCCAGGCCCCAGAATTCCCCAGTGGGCACGCCGGCAGCGGATCCCCACAACCTGAGCCAACGCCCGGAACCACTCTATGGTGTCCCCCATTTGGGGGACAAGCACTTTCGGTGTGCTCTTGCTCAAGAGGGTCGGCTGGTTGAGCCACGCATGACCGGTTAGCGAGGCAAGCACCACCCCGAGGTCCGCCGGCGATCGACCTGGGCTGTTCTGCTGCATGCCGCCCTCGGTCAGCCTGCGGATCCGTAACCGGCACTGCGCGCCTGGCGCCCGACGTGGGCAGCGATGAACGCGACCTTGGACACGAGCAGGCGGCACGACTACGTTCGCTTAGTGCTCGCGCTGCCACCGGCGCGCGGCCGGGCCACGCAGACGATGGCGACGTGCGAGTTCATCCTCGTAGGCGGCCAGCCACACGACGGCGCGCTCGCGTCTGACATGGCCCTTCGCCGCGTCCCATACCGCCGGCGACAGCGCCAGAAGCAGCACGCCGACGAGAGCAACTATCAGGATTAGCCTGGCCCACCATGGCGAAGCGAGCGCTGGATCAGGCTGGACCGTGATGAGCGGCGCTGCAATGACGACGAAGATAGCCAGGACCAAGCTCGCAATACTGAGCTGCGTCGCGACGCTGTCGTCGGCACTCTGGGCACGCAGTTTCGCGAGAACGTTGACTTGAGTGGATCGACTAGCGAGGGCAAAGTCGTTCAATCGATCTGCTGTGACGTCCACGTCGTTGTGCATGTGCGCTTCAGCCTTTCTGCGTGCCACTGTTCGTCCTCTGCCGATGGTCCAGGAGAGGGAGCACACTATCGGTCGGTGCCGACATCGCTCGCAGCTTTATCTGCGAGTCAAAGGATCGGCCGAGCGCACACGATGCCTCACTGGGCACCGAACGGCGGTCCAGCCGATGCTGCCGAGCGAAGGGTCGCGCTCCCCCCTCGGCATAGAAGTGTGCTCTCACCGCCGGTCAGTTTGCGCCGCCGCGGGCGATCAGCTGGGACTTGGCGGCGGCAAACTCCTCATCGCTGAGGACGCCCGCGTCCCGAAGAGTGGCAAGCTTCCCAAGCTCATCAGCCAAGCTCGGTGTCGCCTGCACCGCTCTCGGCACGGCAGCGGGCCGCTTGGCGGCTGCGACTCTCGCGCGCAACTCCTGGATGTGCGGGGTGTACTGGATGTACTCGGCCTTCGACATGGGCAAGGTGTTGCTGAGCGTGTACGGGTCGTTGCTGTCCGCATTGCGCGACTTCGTCGTTCCTCGCCAGAAGTCCTTGTTCGCTGTCCCCTGGTAACTGGGCGTCAGGATCTCGAGGACGCCGGTCGTGAACCCAGAGTTGAACTCGATTCCGGTGACGTCGGTGAAGTAGAACGTCGTCGCTCTCTCGCCGCCCAGTGAGCCGGCCATGAAGCTCGTGATGGCGCCGGTCTTCACGATAACCAGCCGGTCCTCGAAAGCTGCGAGCACGCCGCACCCCATGACCCCACAACCAGCCACGGGACCTCGTCCCCGTGGCTGAGGCGGGCGATTGAGCGGTAGGACTTGCCACGTACCGGGCCTAGGACCGTCGTGTTCTCCCATCGGGCAGCCCGGGCCGCTTCTTCCGCGTCCGCCTGGGCTTCCGCTGCGGCTTGCACGGCTGCGCGCCGTTCCAGCTCCGCCAGCGCTTCAGCCGAAGGCGTGCACGCTGCGGCGCGGCGAATGGCAGCTAGAGCCGGCTCTCTGACTTTCGCGTCGACCGCCGACAGCTTGACAGTGTCATCGCCCGACGACGTGACGACGATGCTTGATCCCGCCAGGTCCACGCTGGTGATATCGCTGTTCAGTACCACCCGGCCGAACGTGCCGGCGCGGTAGGTGAAGACGCGCGCGTCGGTTACGACCACCTCGGTTGTGAGTGGCCGCGTGGAGTTGGCCGAAAACTGGAAGGTGATGCTCTCTCCCGGGAGGAGCCACCGCTCGGCCTCTCGGGCGCGCTTCTCCCTCTTGCCTGCCGACCAGCGGACGGGGTACTTCTCGGCGGGAGCGGTCTGACTTGTGGGCGTTAGCGGCTCGGGCTCTGGCTCCGGCTCTGAATCGGCTGGAACTGCAGCCGCCGGTTCTGCGGGAGCCGTCGTTTCGGGGACGGGGTGGATGTGCCCGGTCCAGGTCGCGCCGTCCCACCATCGTTGCTTGGCGATACCGTGCGGGTCCGGATACCATCCGGCGGGCGGCAGCGGTGGCGTGCTCATGCACCAACCGTAGTTATCCGACGGACAGTGGATCCGAATTGCAATGCAGCAACGGCCGTTCGCCGCCTAGGAAGCCGGCATGACTGCACGGCGCGCGGGGAGGCCGGATGGGCTCGTCCGCGCTCAATTCGTTGTCTGCGTGGTTCCCGATCCCCATGCGGGCGACGAACGGAAGCCGCACCGTCGCCGGGCATTCGCCGCAGTGGCGATGCTCGGCGCACGGACTCGGGCGCTGATTCGTCGATGCCAAGTCGGATGACGCAGGGAGAGCTGCGCGAATGGGTAACTTTGCCGGCGGCTCAGGCAGCGGTTGAGCCGACTTCGACCCATCCCGCCGGATGTTCGATCCGGGAGAGCGCGATTGGCGGTGTTCGCGTTAGTAGGGTTCGCAGGCGAGGCCGTCGCCGTCGCGGTCGAGGTCGTAGATGTCGCTGCCGACGACGCGTGCGATGCCGTTGAAGTAGGAGGGACCGTTGCCGCTGCCGCCGGCGCAGTCGACGTCACTGTCGATGGGGACGCACGCGTCGGCGTAGTTGGAGTCGCAGTTCCCTGCCGGCGCTGCGGGGGCCGGGGCGGGCGGGGGTGGTGGTGCGACGTAGGTGCCGTTCGCGATCACCTGGGTGACCGGCTGCGTGGTGACGACCTCCGAGATGAGTTCCCGGTTGACTTCCTGCCCATCGAGCAGGTGCACGCGGTAGGTCAGCGTCTTTTCGCCGTTCTGCCCGGGGGTTCGGACCTGCGCCTGCCCGGCTGCCAGAGCGCCGTCATCGACGCGGGTCTCGGTGAACGGGACCACCTCGGTGACGACCTCGTCTCGGGTACTCGCCACCGGCGTGGGTGTCGGAGTTGGGGTCGGGCGTGACCGGCTCGACTGGTCGGAGTCGTGGGCTTCGCTGGGCGAGGGTGCGGTGGCGAAGCGCGCGGCCTCGTTGCCGCTGCTACCGGTGTTGGGCAGTACCGCAGCGCTCACGCTGCCGGTGACCAGCAGCACCGCGGCGGCCGAGGCCGTTACCACGATTGCGGCTTTCCGGGAGTTGAGGCGCAACCAGGTTCGGCTGCCCTTCGCCAGAGCCACGATGCCGGTGATGAGGATCACCAACGCGATCACGGCCACAACGGGCGAGAGCAGGATGATGGGGATCAGCGCGACTGCGCCGATAAGGATCCACGCCCACACCGGCATCCGACGCGAGACGCGTCCCGTGGTCGGCGGGGTCGGCGGCAGCGGTTCGGACCAGGTGGTGCCGTTGCTGGTGACGTGAGGACCCCATGCGTTACCGTCCCACCAGCGTTGCCGGCTGGCGTTGATCGGATCGGGATACCACCCAGGCGGCTGCATCGACATTGAATCTCCCCAGAAATCCCTCCGACCCTAGCGACCAACGCGTCATCGCCATGACCGAATGTCGCCAATACGAGCCGGCATTGGGTAAAGCTGACGGGACCTTGAGGATTGACCTCGATGGCACCGCGATCCTGCGTCAGGAGGACGGGTTCGGGTGGGGTGTGGCTGGTACGGTCGGCGTCGTGACGCTGGAACTGGGGCCAGACGACAAGCGCATGCGGCTGCGGTATGCCGGCGCCTGCCAGCTGTGCGGGACCACGCTCGATGCGGGGACGGATGCCGTGTACGAGCGCGGCACCCGCACCGTGCGCTGCATCCAGTGCACCAGCACGACGGCGACCGTCGAGCCAGAGACTGGGACTGCGGGCGCCTCCGCTCGCCGCGAATATGAACGCCGCAAACAGAACAGGGAACAGCGGGTCCGCACCGCGCACCCCAAGCTCGGTGGGCTCATCCTGGCGCTCTCGGACGACCCGCAGAGCACCCAGGCGTGGGCGCTGGGTGCCATCGGCGAGGAACTCCTGGCGCAGCGCCTCACCGATCTGCCCGACACGTTCCGGGTGCTGCACGACCGTCGCATTCCTGGTACCCGCGCGAACATCGACCACATCGCCATCGGCCCCACGGGCGTGTGGGTGATCGACGCGAAACGCTACACAAACAAGCGCCCCGCGCTCCACGTCGAGGGTGGCCTCATCCGTCCCCGCACCGAACACCTCCGCGTCGGCGGGCGCGACGGCACCAAACTTATCGCAGGCGTCGAGACCCAGCTTGAGCGCGTCACCGCGGCTCTCGGGGACGAGCCCTCGCCGGTCTTCGGTGTGCTGTGCTTCCTCGAGGCGGACTGGCCGCTCATCGGCGGCTCCTTCACCGTCGACGGCATCCACGTGCTCTGGCCACGGCTCCTCATCAAACGGGTGACCGAAGCCGTGCCGCAGACCATTGATGTCGACACCCTCCACTCGCGTCTCGCGAAGGCATTCCCCGCCGCATGACCGTCCGCGGCACTAATCGAAGACGCGCCGTCCCGCCCTCCTCACTAATGGAGGCACGGTCGACGCGCAGGTCGGTCGATTCGCGACTGCTAGGTTCGATCGGTCCGGGGAGCGAGAAGACGTTGCGTATCGGCGCGCGGAGAAGGAACGGGGAGACCATGCGGGTTGGACAGGTGCTCGTGCCGGTCTGCGCGGTGCTCGCGTCAGCCCTCGTGCTGTCAGGCTGCGCAGCTCTGTCACCGGCAGTCGACCCGGTCGTGGCTGCGCCCACATCGGCATCCAACTCGCAATCGACGGGTGGCGCGCCCGCGTCGGAACAGATCACGTTCGTGTCGGTGGTCGATGGCGACACTATCGAGACCAGCGCCGGGACGGTCCGCATCATTGGCATCGACACGCCCGAACGCGGCGAGTGCGGCGACGATCAAGCCGCTGCCGCGATTGTCAGCCAGCTCGCTCCCGGCGACACGGTGACGCTGGAACTGCCCCGAGGAGAGAATGACCAGGACCAATACGGTCGGCTCATCCGCTACGTCACCACCGCGACGGGTGCCGACCTCGGACTTCTGCAACTCCAAGCCGGCCACGCGGTGGCGCGCTACGACTCAACTGATGGTTATCCGGCCCACCCTCGTGAGACGGACTACCGCGCTGCACAGCTGGCCACCCTCAGCCCAGACGGATCCGTGATCACCGTCGCGTGCAACTCGGCCTCGGCCGTCCCGCCCACGACCGCCGCCGACCGATGGTGGGAGCAGTACTCCTCCTGCACGAAGCTGAAGAAGAACACCGTCGGGCACCCGACCGGGCCCTTCAATCGCGACGACCCAACGCAGGCGGAGCCATACGACTGGTTCGCCAACCGTACCGGCAACGGCGGAGACGGAGATGGTGACGGACTCGCCTGCGAGTAGTCACGACGAGAGGAAGGGCGAAGGCGCTCCCGAGCCTCATACGGGCGACGCCCGTTCGCCGGGGCGCTGCGCCCGACCGTCACGGGCAGTCGTGAAACTGGGAGGGACTGACGTTCCGCCTCGCAGGCGCTAAATCGGATCGGCGTTCACCACTCCGTCGTTGGACACGTGTTCTGTCCAGCGCGTTCCATCCCACCATCGATGCTGGTGACGGCCGTGCGGATCAGCGGCCCACTGGGCGGGAACGGGGGGCGGAGGCGGTGGGGTGGTGGGAGGGGCTGCGGGTTGCGTCGCCGCCGCCGGCACGCCCGTCGTGCTCGTGCCCGATGATGGCTTGCCCTCGCGCGCCCTCGCAGCTTCGTTCGTCAGTTCTGCTTTGGCGCGGTCCATAGCGGCAATCGCTCGGTCCACGGTGGCTTTCGCCGCCACGTAAGGCTGCAACGCTGCAGCCTGCCGCGACGCCAGGCGCCGACCTTCCGCCGCACGTCCTCGTGCCATGGCGGCGCGCGTCTTGCTGCCGACAAACATGCCGACCGTCTGACCCGATGCGCGGTTCTTCAACTTGGCATCCTGGAACTGATCGCGGATTGACCGCTCGGCCTCGGTGAGCTCCCGTTTGTAGTCACGGAGATCCCGGATGCCGTTCGAGATGACGCGCTTGGCTTCGGCTAGATCCCCCGCGTCTGCAGCAAGCTGAGCCTCGGCCTCCGTGGCTGTGGCGATGTCCAGGACGCGCTTGTTCAGGTCGTTCTTCCCCACGGCCACATACTGGCAGAAGTCGCTCAGCGGTCCGCGATCTGACGCCCGCTGAGCTTGAAGTCGAAACCGAGCTCTCCCACCATCCCCAACCGGGCGGTGCTCGGTGAGCGGGCCACTTCGTGCAGAGCCAGGTCAGGATCTCATCTATCCGTGCCGAAGTCCCCTAGTTCACCGGTGACGTTGCTGCGGATGTACGGAGGCGTCGGTACCGCGTCCTCGGCCTCACGCGAGGGGGATGGAAGCATAGCTGCTTTCGAAGATCTTCACGTTGCCGTCGCTCGCCCACAGCTGCAGGCAGTAAAGCCGCCAGTACTTGGTCCACAGCGGGTCGTGCGGCGCGAGATACGCCACATTCAAGCCGAGGCCGGCGGCGTTCTCATGGGAGATCATCTGCCCGTGCGAGTGCCAGCGTTTGGTGTCGCTGAGCTGCTTCGCGATCTCGTCGGCCTGCTCCTCATCCTTGACCATGACCTGCTTGAGCAGGTCCTCCGCGATGGCGCGAGAGCGTTTGGTGATGCGCTCGAGCTTGCGGACGGTGGCCGGCTCCATCTTGCTGAGCATGAGCCGCGCGACAGGGTCCTCCGGATCCTTCTTGAGGTTGTCTGCGTGCGTCTGGAACGCGTCGATGTAGCTCTGCGCGGACAGCGTCGAGACGTGCCCGTTCGAGTCGGGCAGCTCCACCTGCGGGTCGATGGCGCCCAGCTCCGACGAGTCTGACATGACGATGGTGTCCGCGCCCAGAGCGATGAGGGTCGCCGCGCTCTTCGCGTAATCGGGAACGATGACCCGCACCGAGGCGGTCCCCGCTCGCTTGCGTATCAGGGTGATCAACTTCTCGGCCGCGTCGATGTCGCCACCGGGGGAGTGAAGAAGCAGGTCGATGGGGGTGCCGGGTGTCACGTTGTGAAGCAGGTCCACCATGGCGACCACGTCGGTGCGATGGATTTGCATCGGCGTTGGGGAGATGTAGCACAGCAGTGTCGTCCCGGTGAGGGCCTCGATCTCCCTCACCAGCGACTGCCGTGCGTACCGCGCCGCGTTCATGGCCTCGTACAGCGGGGTTTTCGTGGGGATTTTCGGCCCCGGCGTGGGCTGTGGCGTGAGCGTGGGCACGAATCGGAGTGCCTCCGCCGCGGCCGGGTCCGCACGTGCGTCGGGCGGCTCCGGAAGGGAGCGCTCAGTTGTCGGTGTCATCGGGGGTCCGCCTTTTCGATCCAGTGCACGCGCCCCTCGCGTACGACGTAGTGGCAGTGGCCGACGGGGCTGCGCTCGTCGACGCTCGGGTGAAGGGTGAGTGGTATGTCGTTGCTGGTGCGCCACCGTGGCGTGTGGCCGACGTCGAGATTCAGCATGACACGGTGCCCCCGCCGGCACGGGCAGTCGAAGATGAGCCACTTCGGGTGGTCCGATGACCCGACCACGATGGCGTGACGGTGCGGGATGGTTTCAGGGGTGTCTCCGACGGAGGGCGCGGTCAGGTCGGCTTTCCACCGCCGCCAGTAGCGGATGCGGGTCAGGAGATCCAATTCAACCCCAGGAACATGTCGTCGTCGTCGGTGCCCACCGAGTTGGTGTCGGGGTCGCAGTAGTGGTGCGGCCGCGGTGACTCGATGTTGCCGCGGACGGTGCGGTCGTGGATGTACAGGATGAGCTCGGTCGGGGACGGTGTCTCGCCGTATCCGACGAGGCGTTCCAGGAGTTCGCTGACCGCGGTGGCGGCGACAAGGGTCGTGAAGGAGACCACTGCCGGCTCGACTCCGGGCAGGGACGGCGCGTACCCTTCTTTCGCCAGTCGCTCCTGGTCCTCCGGGGTGCGGGTCTCGGCCTCGGCCAGGGCGAGGTCGACGCGGTCCCGGCAGATCAGGCAGGCGGCGCCGGGCTGCAGGGTTGTGACCCGGGCGAAGATGCCGGCGATGACGCCATCGGCCGCGGGGATCTGCACGCCGCAGTCGATGACGGGTGCGAGGTAGAAGTACGGCATCCGGGACAGCCGCAGCCGTCCCGCGTTGTCGTCGGTGCATCCGAAGATGACGTCCGCGCCGCGCAGTGCGCGTGCGATGTCTTCGGTGATGATGCTGCCGTGCAGTCGGACGGTGGTCACGCCGTCGGCGATGCGCTCCAGGTGGTCGCTGAGCACGTCGACCTTGGGGCGGCCGACGTCGGCGAGGGAGGACCCGTACACCCGGGTGGTGTTCGAGGCCGAGAGCGTGTCGGGGTCGATGAGGATGAACGAGCGCACGCCGAGCCGGGCGAGCTGTTCAGCGGTGGCCGAGCCGGTGCCCCCGCAGCCCACGATGCCGACGGTGAGCCTGCCGATGGTCTCCTGGATCTGGTTTCCGAACGCACGGATGCTGCGGTCGAACAGGTCGTAGTCCGAGGCATCGTCGGTGTCGTAGGCCGCACGGTAGGTCCACCGGGATCCGATGGCGGACAGTTGGTGGATAGGACCTTCGAAACCACCGGTGACGGCGCCGCTGAAGGTCAGCGCGTCGCCGCGGCGCCCGACAACCAGGTAGCCGTACACCCCGGTGTCGGTCTGGTCGGCGAACAGATCGGCAAGCTGGTCGTTGACGACCCGGTCGTGGCGGCTGGGCAGCGGGATCGCGCCGTCGCCCGGGTGGCTGTGGACCCAGATCGCCATCAGGCCGCGCTGACGCGCGACCTTCAGTGCATGCACGTACCCGTCCGACGTGACCTGCAGGGACATGTCGGTGCGAACCTCGTACGCGTTGTCCGGAACGGGGATGACCTCGGTTCCCAGAAGCAGAGTGCGGTCTGCGGAGAGTGCGACGGGCTTGGCCAGAAGCACCGCGGCGCTCTCCACGTCGCCGACCGCCATCGTCTTGAGCGCCTCATGCAGGTCGTCGGTCAGTCGCAGGGTGGTGGTCATGCTGCGGCCGCGTCCAGCTCGGTGCGCAGGAGCCGGATGTAGCTTTCCAGCCCGTCGATGCCCGACCGCCAGGTGGCGACGTCGAGGTGGCGTGACCACCGCTGCCAGCTGCGGCCGTCATATGTCTCGATGGATTCGGTGGCGGGGATTGTCGCGCCGGTCACAGGCCGCAGGTGCGGGATCGTCCACCACATGTCCGGCGGGGTGTCCGGGTAGCTGGGGGAGAGCCGGAACAGAATGTTCGCGGTGGTGGCGTTCAGCCCTGGCGGGAGCGGGAAGTCGAGCAGCTCGACGTTCAGCATTCCGTTCTCCTCGAACACCCGGTGCGGGATGCCGGAACGCGCCAGGAACTCCTGGTCCGCGGCGGGGAGCTTCACCGCTGGCTGCCGGGGTTGATGCGACCCGGTGCGGTGAAGAAGCGCATGCCGTCCTTGAGGCGGACGATGTCCTCATCCTGCACCTTCACGTCACGCTTGTCGGGCACGTCGCGCCACAGGTCGCGATCGGCGGCGACGTCGGGGCTAGGCACCGCACGCAGTTCCGTGCCGGTCATCTTCCGCGTGAACACCTCGTAGTCGGTGCGGTCGATGCGGATCGTGATCGGTTCGATCTCGGTGAAGAACCGCATGCCGTCGACGATGTCGATGGTGCTGGCGTCATCCAGGACCTCATCCTGGGCGTCTTCGATGTCGAGCCAGATGTCCTTGCCCGCGGGCACGGGAGGGTCGGTCAGTTGCCGCAGCTGCTCGACAGACGTGGGGCCGGCGGGAAGCTTGTACGGCTTCCCGTCGATGTGGATAGCGACCTTGGTTCCGCGGTTCTCGTGCTGGGTGCTCATGGTGTCCTCCTAGGGCGTCGGGTTGAGCAGGTGATACCAAGATACCACACCACCGCGATGTGTTGACACTTCGGGGACATTGGTGGCAGAATGCATGTATGTCGGGACAGAAAGCAATGACGATCCGCCTCTCGGCTGAACAAGCCGAACAACTGGAGACTGTGGCCAGCGTCGAGAACCAGCCGGTCTCAGATGTCATCAGGGCTGCGATTTCCAGTCACATCGCCACCGTCAGACAGAGCGAAGAGTTTCAAGCAGGATTGCGCGAGCGCATTGAGCGCGCACAAGGTTTGCTCCGCTGACAAGGCACGCATTGATCCACGGGTCCAGCGCTAAGCGCTGGACCCCATTCATAGGCGCGCAGGGCTTACTCGTGCGCAGAGTTAAGGAGGGCTCCCATGGCCAAGGGAGATGTGCACACGTCCTACGACGACGAGTCCCAGAAGTGGGTCAATCGTCGAGAGGGCAACACCCGCGCGTCCAGCACGCACGACACCGCTGCGGAAGCGTCCGAGCGCGGCCGTGAGCTGGCGCGGAACACGGACAGCGAGTGGCTCAAGCACCGCAAGGACAACGGTCAGATCCACGACCGCAACAGTTACGGTGAGGACCCGCACCCTCCCGCCGGCTGACCGTTAGTGGAAAGGCGGCGACGTGCTGCTTCCAAAAGCACTCGTCGTCAGAGCCTCGTGTCGGCGTTCACCCACGCGCTGCAAGGTTCTCCGGCAATGTTGAGGAAGTCGAGTTCGCGACGGCACAATCAGCCTTCTCGCCGACCGCAACGCGCATGACGATATGGCCGCAGGTCCGGGCGAACGGATGACGGTCCTGTTGCGTACAGACGTGGGTCAGCTCGCATCTTCGAGCGTAAGCCGCGCCTGGAGACCGGTGGCGCGCGCGATGGGTGTGCTGACGGCGGTTGTGATGGATTCGATGGATCCGATCACTCGGACGTGGTGTACGGCGCGGGTGACGGCAGTGTACAGCGTCTCGCGGGTTGCGAGGTTCGAGGTGGCCGTGGGGAGGATCAGGGTTACGCGTCCGAACTGGGAGCCCTGGGTGCGGTGTACGGTCATCGCGTACGCGGGCTGTATAGCGCCGAGACGGGCGAGCGGGACGGTGACGGGCTGGCCACCATGGTCGAACCATGCCTGTGTGGCGCCAGATCGGAGATCGGGTGGTGCGGCGACGATGCCGGTGTCGCCGTTGAAGAGGCCGATTTCGTAGTCGTTGGCGGTCACGAGGAGCGGCTCACCGAGATGGTAGGCGTCCAGGTTCGGAGAACGCGAGCCGGACGCGCCGGATGTCGCCCAACGTTTGGCGAGGGCGCCCCAGTGGTGCACGCCGCGCGGACCGCGGCGATGCGCGCACAGGAGCCGGTGACTCTCCAACGCGTGCAGTGCTGCGTGGTGGTCGCCGCGCATAGTCTCGGCACGAACGGCTGCGGCCCATGCTTCGATTTCGGCTTGGACGATGCCCAGCACTTCTCCGCTGGGAGGGGTGGTGTCGTCGAATTCCACAAACTGAATGCCAGTGTCGCTGGCGCGCAGGATGTCTAGGGTGTCGCCGATGTGCCCAGCACGGATTGCTGACGCCAGTGCGCTGATCGCGGAGGAAGCGTGGAATCGGTGGTTGGTGGTCAGTTGGGCGATACCGTCCCGAAGGCGGTGCGCCGGAGTGGGTTCCGCCGGAGTGGATCCGTGGCTGGGGCTGATCGCATCGAGCGCGCCAAGGAACGGGGCGGTGCGTGGCCCTGGAGCGGTGTCGCCGACGATGTCGGCAAGCACAGCACCGGCTTCCACCGACGCGAGCTGATCGGGATCGCCGACGAGAATGAGTCGTGTCGTTGGGCGTAAGGCGTCCAGGAGCCGGTCCATCATGGTCAACGACACCATGGAGGCTTCGTCGATCACGACGACGTCGAACGGAAGCCGGTCGGTGTGGTCATGCCGGAACCCGGAGTGGGGTCCGGTGCGCCAACCGAGCAGCCGGTGCAAGGTGGTGCTTTCGAGCCCGGAGAGGCGGGCCTGGTCCGCGCCAGGGAGTGTCGCCAGCGATCGGGCGACAGCTTCGCCGAGCCGGGCCGCCGCCTTCCCCGTGGGTGCAGCGAGCGCGATCCGCCACTGTGGGCGCTGTTCGCGAAGAAGGGCGAGCAGCCGGGAGACGGTCGTGGTCTTTCCGGTGCCGGGACCACCGGTGAGCGCAGAGACCCCGGGGAGGGCGCAGATCGCTGCGGCGAGGCGTTGGTCGGCATCGGCAGGATCAGGGAAGAGTCGGTCGAGGCCAGTGCGCAACTGTGCGAGGTCGAGGTCGTCGGGCAGCGTTCGAGTCCTCGCGAGTAGCTGATCGGCGACACGCTGTTCTTGGGCGTCATACTTGGCCAACCACAGCAGCGTCCCTCTCTGGCGTAACGGGCCTTCAGTCCCGCTCGTGAGAGCACTGGCCTCGCAGGCGGCCGCCCATGCGCCCGGTTCGGGCCAGGGGACGCCGGGACTATCCGACGTCTCCGCGTCCTCGCCCGCGGAGGTGGTCTGCGCGATCGAGGACAGGTCAATGACGACAGAGCCGTGACGAGTGGCGCGAACAGCGAGCGCGAGGGCGAGGATGACGTTGTCGTCGGTTTCATGGAGGAGAGTGGCGAGGCGGCACGCCACATGCACATCGGCCGGTGTGAGGATCCCGTGTTGGTTGAACGCGGCGAGCACGCCGGTTGCCCGTTGCGCGATGTCCGCGGTCGACGGTCGGGACGTCACTGGTCACCGCCCGCAAGCAGGTCGGAGAGCTCGGTGATCAGGCGTGCGGGTGGCTTCCACGTGAATACGCCTGGGGTGAAGCCGGCGTGGTCGAGCGGGTTCGTTGCGCTCATGCCGCGGAGGAACAGGTAGAGGACGCCGCCGAGGTGCCGGTCCGGATCGTAGCCGGGGCGCCGCCACCGCAGGTAGCGGTGCAGGGCGACGGAGTACAGCACGGCCTGTAGCGGGTAGTGGGCATCGATCATCGCCGTCTCCATGGCGGTGTGTCGGTAGTGCCAGGCGGTGAGCGGTTCGTCTCGGGGGGTGAGCCGGTTGGTCTTGTAGTCGATGACGACATACTGCTCGTCGGTGGCTGTGTCCGCACGTGTGCGCAGGAGCGCGTCGATCGATCCGGTCAAGTAGCCGCGCAGCGTGCGCGCCGCATCCTCGGTGGCGAGTTGGGCGAGCGTGTCGGCGTACCCGGCCATGACCCCATCGGGGACATGTTGACGCCACAGGTCGACCAGCCCGGCAAGGGTGGCGGCTGCGCTGTGGGGGATGTCACCTCCGGCGAGGGGGAGTTCGAATGCCACTTCCCGCATCAGGTCGTTTGCGTTGATCGCGGACCAGGAGCTGTCCAAGAGCGGATGCAGCGGCGTGTCCAGGGCGTGTTGAAGTGCGTCACTGAGCATGGGGGTGTGCCTGTAACCGGGGGATACGGACGTGATCAGTTCGGCGAGGTCACACTCTGGTTGGTATTGCTCGAGGACCCGGTGCACGAGGGTTCCGAATCCGCTTCCACTGGACAGTGTTTCCCACGGGGACGGGAACTGGTGCAGCTCGGCGTCGGGGTGCTCTGCCGGCACGGACAGGAGCGACGTGTCGGCGATGTCTTGCTCGTCGTTCTTGAGTGCCGCATCCAGATCGTCAGCGAAGGGTCTCTCGATGGCGTGTGCCTGGGCTGGATGGTGGGTGAGTGCCGTGTAGGACGTCCGACGCCATCCACGATCGACGGGACGGTCGAAGGACGCAAGACGAAGCTCCACCGCATCCGGGGCAGGCGCAACCCACTGGGGAGGCGCGCTCAGGGTCTGGGATGCGATCGTGCTGACGTGGAGTGCGCCGCGGCTGGTGGTAGCGCGGTCCTCAGCTCGAGCGAGGACATCGCGGTCACTAGGCATCGGCAGCGAGAAGGGTGCGACGCGTGTCGGGTCGGTGTGTAGCAGGATCCGGGTCAAAGGCCCGGATGAACTGTTTTGGGTGGGGGCCCACCACGCGATCACGAGGGCGGCAGCTCGCGTGAGGGTGACATACGCGAGTCGCATCTCCTCGTTCGCATCCTCCTCTTTGTTCGCTTGTACGTGCGCGGCGTTGTCGGGAGCAGAAGGCCCGCCGATGTCTCGCAACCGTTCGCCACCATCGTGGAAGCGCGGGTATATCTGGGGCCGCGGCCGGTGGTCCCAGAGCGAGGGAGCCAGCACAACGGGGAACTCCAGCCCCTTACTCATATGGGAGGTGAGGACTTGCACAGCGGCGGCGTCGCTTTCGAGGCGGCGGCTGCGTTCTATGGCGGCGTCAGCGTGGTCGCGTCGTCGTCGGCGCAGCCAGGACGCGAGCCCGGCCAGGCCGAGGGCATTGCGGGTCTGTTCCTCGTGCAGAACTTCTGCAAGGTGTCGAAGGTCTGTCAGGAGCCGCTCCCCGTCGGGCTGGCGGAGCAGGCGCTCCTGGACGTGCATGTCGGACTGGACACGTTCGAACAGGGCGCCGACACCGTTGTTGATGATGACGGGTACCCATTGCCGCAGGTGCACGGCGAGCGTGTCAACGTGCTCGAGCAAGGTGATTGCCGTCCATCCGACCAGCGCGCTGACCGCCAGACGTCGCACCCGGGCGGTGCTGTGGGGTTGTTCGAGTGCGTCCAGCAGGTACTGCCAGGTGGCGGCTGCGTCGGTGGTGAAGACGCTGGAACGTCCGGACACCACAGCGGGTATACCCGCACGACGGAGACGGCCACGGATCTGTTCCGCTTCGGCGTTGCTACGCACGATCACGGCGATATCGCCGGGAGTGACCTCTCGTACGATGCCGTCCCGTTGCCGCAGCGGGGCGCCGAGGACGTCAACGATCTGCCGGGCCACATCGTCACGGATCGTCGTCCTGGCGGCGTCGGTCTTGATGTCGCCGGAACCAGTCAGCGGGTGTCCGTCACGAGGAACGATCCGCAGCCGGACCGGCGCGCCGGTGTCGATCATGCGGCCTTCGACGGCTGCGGACACCTTGGGGACGGTGATAGCCAGGTCTCCCAGCGCGGCGCCCGCGAACAAGGCGGCCAGACCGTCCAGTACGCCCGGATCACTGCGGTAGTTCGCGGGCAGGGTAGCGATGGTGGTCGCGGCTCGACGAGCGTCGAGATATGCCTGGACATCCGCACCACGGAAACCGTAGATCGCCTGCTTCGGGTCACCCACGAGCACCAAGGCGCAGTGCCCGTGGAAGGCGGTGCGCAGGATGCGCCATTGCACAGGATCGGTGTCCTGGAACTCGTCGACCAGCACGATCGAATAGCGTGCCCGCAGGCGACTGACCGCGACATCCGCCGTGTGCGTGTCGTGCAGCGCAGAGTCGAGGCGGGTGACCATGTCGGTGTAGGTGAGTAGACGTCCGGCGCGTAACCGTCGGGCGACCTCCCCGCGTACCGCAGAGGCGATCCGCGCCCGGAGCTGCACGTCGGCTGGTCCGTTTTCATCGGGTTGGGGCACTAAGGCTGTGACCGCGTCACGAGTGACTTGCTGCGTCAGTTCGCGAAAGTCTCTCGGCGCGAGAGTTGCGTCCTGCGCACCAGGAAACCCCCACTTGCGTGCGTAGAGGTCGTCGGCAACGTCCGCGGCGATCGCAGAGGGGTCCTCGACCAGCAGTGCGTCGGTGTCGTGGTCCACGGCAGTCCCCAGCTCACGGAGCATCGCGTAGCAGAACCCATGCGTGGTCGTCACGGTCGCCCCGTCGAAATCGGTCAGTGCCTGCTCGAGCCGATCGCGCGCGACACCGATCGACGCATCACGGTCCTGGACGAGCCGGCTACGCACCCGATCTCGCAGTTCCCGAGAACTCGCTTCGCTGAACGACACGACCAACAGCTCGTCCATCCGAGCGTGCCCTTCGCTGATGTAGCGAGACACCAGGCGCGCGATGGTGTAGGTCTTTCCTGTTCCGGCGCTCGCCTCCAACACCGACGTCCCCGTGGGCAGCGGTCCTTCGACATCGAAGTGTGGGGGCGCGGTCATATGGTGTCTCGGGTTTCGTATCCCAGTAGTGGACCCCACAGGCGCCTGCTCAGCACGCCGAAGCGGTCGCCTTCCTCGTCCGTGGGCCAACCTTGAAAGTAGTCCTCGGCGCTGGCGGCTTCTCGCATCAGCACCTCGAACGGTGCAGCAGCGCCGAACAACAGCGTGTGAGCATCGTCGGACTGTTCCCCTGGCACCTTCCACGCGTCGTTCCACTGTCGTGCAGCTTCGGAGCGGGCAAGCTGCGGTGGTGTCCCGTTGAGGCGCCGCACGGCGTACGTCTCGGAACTGCGCGGGGAAACGGGAAGGGGTGCGCGCAAGCCGTCCCGGTACAGGGCCACATACTGGCGGATGAGCCGGCCAGCGACTTCGGCGCTGACAGGCCGCAGTGTGCTGCGGGCGCATAGCGTCCGATCGGGGTCGAGTCCGAGCGTTACGGCCCGCCAGGGCTCATTAGGCAGTGTCACGGTCAGGGCGAGGAGTCGCAGCCACGCACTCAACCGGTGCCGGGGACGGAGGGCTGCGTACCCGATCGAAGCGAGGCAGGTGCCGCGGACGTTGTTGACAGTGCCGAGCAGTCGGGTCCCGTCGCCTAGGTCGACCTCGATGTCGTATGACTCTGGTTCTTCGAGGAGCAGCGTGTCGGCAGCGCGGGCGATCGCCTGTGCACGGGGCCCGACGTCACTCAGTTCCCGGGTGCCGAGCGGACCAGGTGGGAGGGTGCCTCGGGCGAGCTCACGGTCGCGGATCCGGGCGATGTCATTCCCCGTGAGCAGCTCACGCAACACCCGATCCCCCAACGCCCACTGCTGTAGCGTGGTCAGCTCGAGCGGGAGAGAGTCTTCCAGTCCCTCATCGACCTCGGTGGTACTGATCTGCAGTCGTTGACGCAGAAACCCCCGTGCAGGATGGCACAGCAGGGCCATGAGGTCCTCCAACGACACATCGGCGAGCGTCAGTGTCGGCAATGGCGCATCTGTCAACAGGGGAGGGGCAGAACGGTCCTGCGTGGCCGAGATCGCACCGGCATGCGCGCGTGGATCGAAACTAAACGGGCGAGCGGTTGCCATGGCCCCAGTGATGAATGCACGCGCATCGAAGGGTTGTAGCGGATGGTGGGTGGTGACCGTTTCCCGCGCTGACCGTCCGTCGGCGCCAATCGCGGTGCGATCGAGGGCATCGAATAGCTCGCCAAGGGGAACAGCTGGGGGCACCGGGGCGCCGGTGCGTTGGTCGTACCCGGTGTAGATGACGATGAGCCGTTCGCTGGCTGCCCCGATTGCATCCAGGAACAGTTGGCGATCCTCGCTACGCGGGTCGCGGTCGCCGATCCACGGGTCGCGGGCGAGCAGATCATCTCCGTCGCGGACACTCTGACGAGGAAAGGCCCCGTCATCCAATCCCAGCAGAACCACTACACGATGGGGAACCGACCGCATCGGTACGAGCTCGCACACAGTGAGAGCGCCGGTACGGAACCCGGCCCGGGTCGGACGTCCCGCCAACGCCTCCCGCAGCGCCGGGCGGATCTCCTGCAACGTCAACACCAAACGTGAGGCCGCCCCGCCAGCGTTGTCGATGAGCACCTCCTGCAGCAGCTCGCGAAGTTGGAGAGCCTGCCACGGCGCGTCCGGGTCCGGCAACGTCAGGCCGGTTGTTACCTGGTGAAGAATGTCCGCCCACTCCGCCGCGGTGTGCGGTTGTGTGAGCAGGACCTGTGCGGCATCCAACCGGTCGAGCAACTCGGCGAACCGTCCCAGCAGGTCCAGGTCAGCGGAGTCGATATCGTCCGCGGGGAGCAGTTGCGCCACTGGGCGTGTGTCGTCACTGGCTGCATCGAATGCGGCGCCAAGCAGGAGCCTGTCCAGTCCGCTCTGCCAGGTGCCATCAGCGACCCTGGACAGCTGCCACTGACTCCTATCCGCATCGTTAAATCCCCACCGGACATTCGATGCGCGCGTCCACGCGCGCAGCTGCTCGCGCGTTTCGTCATCCCAGCGGAAGCGGCGGGCAACCGCAGGCAGCTCGGCGAACCCGAGCACCTCGTTGGCGGTATGACGTGCCGTGCCGAACTGGAGGAGCGCGTCCAGGACGGCCAGCACGGGATTGGACTGGTGCAGGGCACGATCGGCGATGTGCACTCGAATCTGCTCGGCCGGGTGGGGCTCGTGACCTGGGGATTGAGGCCCGAACACCGCTGATAGCAGCGGCGCGAAAGTCTCGATATCGGGGCACATGACCAGGAGATCTCGTGGCTCGAGAGTGGGATCATCCGCCAACAATCCGACGACGACTTCGCGGAGCACTTCCACCTGGCGGGTGCGACCGTGACAGGCATGCACCTGGACACTGCGATCTGCGGCAGCCAGAACGGTGAGTGATTGGGGAACCGTATCGCTCGCTAGGTCTTCCCGAACCATTCTCAGCAGGTCGGCGTTTCCGGTTCGCGCTGGTGAGGGGTGGTGGATCGACGTGTGGGCCGGCGCGTAGGTGCGCAGCAGCATCTGCAGTTCACGAACGTCACGGGACAGACTGCGCAGAAGCGGATTGGAGAGCGATGTGATGTCCTCGGATCGGCGCACCGCGACGGGAGAGCGGCAGACGGACTCCCACAGAGCAGGGGAACTGTGGTGCAGCCATAGGTGCACATCCCGGTGCTCTGCGAGGGCGTGGAGCATCTCGAGGTCGCGTCGGGTCACCCGGCTCGGGCCAAACACGCTCAGACGGCGAGGCAGCGCCGCCCGCTCGGGGTGGGCTCTCACATCTTCGACAAGCTGTGCTTGCAGGTCGACCGGAGAGGTGCCCCCGAGCTTGTCCACCACGCCGCGCCAAAGTCGGGGTTGCCACTGCTCAGCAGCGGCGATCGTGGAACCCTCGGACAGGACATACTCGCCGGCTGCCCACCGTTCAAGCATCTCCTGCCGGGAGTGGGAGTACGCGTCGAACAACCTAGCAACCCGAGTCGCGAAACCTAGC
This sequence comes from Microbacterium sp. Soil_C_42, assembly GCF_057656735.1. Classification (NCBI taxonomy): domain Bacteria; kingdom Bacillati; phylum Actinomycetota; class Actinomycetes; order Micrococcales; family Microbacteriaceae; genus Microbacterium; species Microbacterium sp. Soil_C_42. The sequence continues at coordinate 11,700 of NZ_JBDGJU010000010.1, read as the reverse complement.
CGTCGATCCGGCACTTCTCGTTCGCCTGTGCCGTTCGGAAACAGGTACTGGCGTGGCAGTCGGCACCAGTTCTCATCGAGATTCTCGTCCAGAACGGCAAGGACCGACCAGGTCAGGCGTGGTGGTGCCCACTCCGCCAACCTTTGCCCAATAGTGGGCGAGCTCTCGGCGGCTACATCCTCAAGCAGTTGCCGAGGGGAGGGGAAGGCGACATTCGCGCATACCCCATCCTTGGGCGCAATGACGCCGACTCCGGAAGTCCCTAGATGCAGTGAAAGGCGTTGCGTCACCCAACGCTCCACCCCCTTCGCGGGTACCGCGACGATCTCGGGCGCAAAGGGATCTTCCAGGGGGTCGGCGAGTAACCGCGCGAGCTCCTCCGCGAGCACCATCCCGGTCTCTGCTCGATGGACGACAAACATGCCTCACCCCTTACCTGTGAGGGTAACGGGTGCTGAGCTGGCGTCTAACACTGGTCGCGACCGAACCGTCCGCACGCGCACAGCTGAGCAGAGGTGAGTGCGCCCGCGAGCCGGTCGTTGATCGAGGCGCCAACGATGGCGGCCGCGCCATCGGATCTGTGGCACCAGCGGCTACGGATAGCCGGGTCGATGAGGTGCACGATGAGGGCTTGGTTTGCGAACGCCAGGTCCAGATCCACGGACGCCGCCCGAGGACGAAGCCCGCGCTGACGAAGATCGCCCGAGCAACGAGCAACGAGCAACGAGCGAGGAGCAGCGAGGACGAGCGACGAACGACGAGCAGCGAGGACGAGCGACGAACGACGAGCCCCCAGGACGAGGAAGCGCGACCAAGAATAATCGGAATGCACGCAGGCACTTTCTGTGGAAGTAGTTTCGAGTTAAGCAGTTGAGGTCTACTCTGGTGGCATGCGGGGTGGCCTCGAGCGGTGGAAGCGGGGTGTCGAATCGCAGGGGGTTCGGCAGGCGATGTCGTACGCCCTGAAGGGATCCTGCGACTCCCACCTGCGATCGGCTGGGGTGGAGGCGCTCGCCGGTTACAGCGCCGATGGCTCGGCTGGTGTGACGCGGTTCACGGTCGCGGCCGGCGTGATCCGGACGGACCTGCTGGACGAGATGGCGCTGCGACGGTGGGTGGATGGCTGCGACCCGGTGACGGGGGAGCGACGGGGCCGCGATCTCCGTTCCGCCGACGCCGACCTGATTCTGGACGGCACGATCAACGCGCCGAAGTCCTACAGCATCGCCGCGCTCATCCACCCGGAGCTCGCGGCGGCATTCGAAGCGCTGCAGGACCGACTGCGGGACCGCATCATCACCACCTGGCAGGCGGAGCTCAATGCCCGTCGTGGCGCGGGCGGCCGCATCCGCGAAGCCCTGCACCGGGTCGAGGTCGTGGAGTTGCAGCACCGCCGTTCCCGGGCGCTGGACCCGCACATCCATCGGCACCTGTGGCTGAGTGTGAAGGTGCTGGGGCAGGACGGGCAGTGGTCCAACGTGGACTCCCGGGTGGCGATGAAGCTGCACACCGTCATCAACGCGGAGGGAGAGCTCGCGGCCCGCACCGACCCGGACTGGCTGCACGCGCTCGCCCGCCACGGCTACACCCTGAACGCCGACGGCGAGATCGCCGAGTTGGCGCACGTGGTGCGGCCGCTGTCACGGCGGTCGACACAGATCGAAGCGAACCGGGCGATGCTGCTCGCCGCGTGGCGGGCCGAGCATCCCGGACAGGATCCAAGCCCGGACCAGCTGCATCAGATCGACCGGCTGGCGTGGGCGAAGGCCCGCCCGAACAAGCCCGACACCATCGACGAGACCGTCTGGGAACACCTCATCACCGACGAACTCACCACCCTCGACTCCACCCTCCTGGAGCCACGAGCCGCGGTGCCGGTGCTGGCGGTCGCGTTGGACGATCTCGACCTCGGTCTGCTCGCGGCGCGTGCCGCCGTGGACGCGGATGCCCGCTCCACCGCCTGCGGGGGACGATTCAGCATGTTCGATCTGCGTGCCGGCGCGACCCGCGCGCTTGCCTCGTCGGGCGTCGTCGGCGCGCGTGAGGAGCTGCAGTCGGTGATCGATGAGGTGCTGTGCCGCGCCGTCGAGCTCACCGTCGACCTGCTCGCGGAGGAGGGAGAACGGCCCGCCCATGTGAAGGGTTACATGGCGAGCGCGACCGCCGCGTTGAAGGTCGAACTCGCCGCCCGACTGGACGCCCTCACGCACCCCGGTGCCCCGGCATCCGAGGACGAGGTACTCGCGAGGGCCGGCGAGGTGCTGCGGGAGGGGGTGGCACTGGAACGTCAGCAGGTGGCGGCGGCTGCGGCGATCGCGGGTACCGATCGGCTGGTGTCCGTCACGGGTCCTGCGGGTGCCGGCAAGACCACCATGCTGCGGGTCGCGAAGAGCGCACTGGCCCGCCGCGGACGGGCGATGGTGGTGGTGGCCCCGACGAAGAAGGCGGCCTCGGTCGCCGGCCGCGAGCTGGGTACAACGGCGTCGAGCCTGCACGCTCTCCTGGCCGATCACGGTTACCGGTGGGGGCGCGACGACGCCGGCGCCGAGGTGTGGACCCGGCTGGCTGCAGGCGACGCCGACCCCGCGACAGGGTACGTGTACGAGGGGCCGCGGCGGTTCCCGCTGACTGCGGGGGATCGGATCGTGGTGGATGAGGCGAGCATGGTCGACCTTCACACCGCGAACGCATTGACCACCGTGGCGGCCGATACCGGTGCGGGGATCGCGATGGTGGGCGATCCCCTGCAGGCCCGGCCTGTCGGACACTCCGGCGCGATGGCGGCGCTCACCCGCCGCGCGACTGCGGTCGTCGAGCTCACCGCGGTGCACCGGTTCCGCGACCCGGACTACGCCGCGGTAACACTGCGGATGCGGGAACCCGCGTCCAAGGAAGCCGCGCTCGCTGTCGCCGCCGAGCTGGATGTGCGCGGCCTGATCCATCGGGTGTCCGACCATGTTCAGGCGCGCGACGTGATGGTCGAGGCGTACTTTCGGTGGACGCGCAACCAGCACCGTGTCGCCGTGGTCACCGGCACCAACGAAGAAGCCGACGCGATCAACGAGGCCATCCAGCAGCGCCGCCTCGATGCCGGCGCGCTCACGCTGCAGCGGATCGCGGTCGGGCAGGGAGAGCAGCGACTGCTGGAGGGGGACGTGGTACAGACCCGCCGCAACGACCGCGCTGCCGACGTCGACAACCGGGCCGTCTGGACCATCCGCCACATCACCCCCGCCGGCCTGGAGTTGGTCAGCGCCTCCGACAGCGGCGATACCCGGACAGTCGCCCTCGACTATGCGGCCCGACACGTTCACCTGGCCTACGCGTCGACGGTGCACGGCATCCAGGGGGAGACCACCGACGCCGCTGTCGTCGGCCCTGGCGTGGACGCGTCCGGGCTCTACGTCGGGATGACCCGCGGCCGCGTCCACAATGAGGCGATCGCGATCGCCGGGACTGGCGCGGCGGCACGGGACCGGATCGCGGACAGCATGCTCCGCGGCCTCCCCGAGGTGAGCATCGACGACTCGCTCCGCGCCGCCCGCACTGAACTGGGCCGCGCCGCCCGCCCACCCGTGCCCGTCCCGTGGACCGACCACGCCCGACGACCCCTTGGCCACGTTCTCGACATCGACCGGGTACACGCCGAGTACCAGCGGCGAGAAGCGACGACCCGCAGTGAGATCGACGCGGCCACCGACTGGCTGCACGCCACGTGGCGCACGCTCCTCGACCTCGACGCACGGATCGCCGGCGACACGGCAACCGGACACGCCCGCCCGAACGGTGTGGACGGCGAGATCCACGCCATGCGGGAACGGCTCGCCGACGAGTACCAATCCCGCGCCCGCGACCACGCCGACCTCGTCCGAACGCATCGCGAGCACGCGCACCAGCTCGACTTCGCCGAGACCGAACGCCGCGTCCGGGCCATGCTGGACTCCGCGCAACACCGCGCCGAGGACGTCGCGCGCCACGCGCATGCAGCATCGCCCGCCTTGTCGACCCTTCCGACGGCGCCGTATCTGCGCCGCTGACAGCGGGGCTCGACCGCGCCGTCCTCAAGCGACGGCGCTCACCGCATTCGCCCACACCCAGCAGCGCAACTCCTTGTCGCCGACCGTGAACTGGATCCCGCAGGCCAGGTCGTTCCAGACCACCACCACGGCGTCGACGCGCATCGCGTGCGGCCCGAACCGCACCCACGCCTTCCACGCCTTCGGTTGCGGGTCCCGCGTCACCGGAAGGGTGTCTTCGCGGCGCTCCTCCGCCGTCAGCGACTGCAGCGGGTTCTCCTCGGCGATGCGCTGCAGGATGCGGTTGTCCATCTGCCGGTCGTAATACTCGGCGTACCGTTTGTTGGTCCCCATGTCCCCGGACATCCCCTCATCCGGCCGCATCTCGACTCTAGCAAGTATCGAATCTATGTTCTATTATCATGTGTCATGGTCGAGGTGACGGTAGAACACGAAGTGACTCTATGGATGGTCGACGACATCCCGGTGCGGATGTTCTACGCCGGCCGGCGATGGCGCGTCACCGACATCCCGACCCGGTTGCGGGACTCGATCTGGGCGACACCCGGCGAGCCCTCTCGTGGGTTGTATGGGTGGCGGTTCCAGGCGACGGATGAGGCCGGTGAGACGGTGGTGTTCGACGTCTACCGGGCCGAGACCGACTGGCACGTGCACCACTGCTACATCTAGCCCGCACCTCCAGCGTGCGGAAGCCGGGTCAGGCGGAGGGGATGCTGCCGATCACGACGATCCGGCACGAGTGGCAGGCGAAGCCGTGGCCGGCGTCGCGCAGCACGGCCGAGCACTCGGGACAGCGCGGCTGTTGCGCCTCGTCGAGGGGGTCGCTCATGGCGCCGACACTACGCCGGAGCGGCAGAGGCTGTCCGGATCCCGTGGAAATGTGACGACGCCCAGCCGGGACTGGGTGTTGCGTCGGGTGGGCAGAGTGGCGGGGCGAGAGTACAGTGACTCTCGCCCCGCTTGTCTGTTGGTTCAGGTCAGCGTGACAGTTCGGCGCCGGCGTACGAGGCCGGTGTCGCTATCGGCCCCGAAGCGTGTGCTGCGGGGCCGTTAGCTTTTGGGGAACGGTCGACGTTGACGTCGGCGAACTTCAGCGACGCGCCGACGTTGTCCGCGACGATGTCGCGGGTCTCCCGGGACTGTCCGGTCTCCTTGTCGACGTACGTGCCGAACCGGAGGTCACCGGCGACGATCACGCTGTCGCCTTTGCGGAGCGAGTCGGCGACGTGCCGGGCCTGCTGGTTGAACACGACGACCCGGTGGAACACGGTGCCGACGTCCTCCCACCTATTGGTGGTCTCGTTGAGACGCCGGTCGTTGATGGCGACGGTGAACCGGGCGTACTCGTTGCCTGATTCGGCGTTGCCGTGTTCCGGGTCACTGGTGAGGTTGCCCTCGATGGTGACGGGGATCCTGGTGGTCATCCTTCTTCCTTCCTGTCAGAGACACCGGGGTGTCTCGGTGGGCGTGGGCCTGGGTGGTCCACGCGTTCCATTCCTGCTCATCGGTGATCCCGTCCCATGAGCGGGGTTTGAGGGGGTCGTGTCCGCGGGCGCAGCCGCCGGAGTATGCCTTCGCGATGCGGGGGAGGGCGAGGCTGAGTCGTTCGTGCCAGCCGATGGGGCCGAAGCCGGCGTCGGTGGTGTCGAACGCGACGGTGTGCGCGGTGTGCAGCGCGGAGAGTTCTTCGACGAGCTGCCCGTGCTTGTACCAGCAGGCCGGGACCACGGATTCGGAGATGCGGTAGCGGACGGTGAACCATTCCACCCAGTCCCGGAGCGCCGTCCAGGCGGCGGGGGCCTCGTGGTCGGGGAGGGTGCGCCAGTTGATGATGTGCGCGCCGAGCGGCTCCGATGACCCGTACCTCTGGTTGGGGTCGTGGCCGGCGATGTCGTTGCCGAGCGCGTCGTCGTAGTCCGGGGGAGGGGGCAGGTCGCTCATGCGGCGTCCCCGTGGTCGGGCTGCAGCTTCTGCCGCAGCCGGGCGAGCGCGAGGTGGGAGGCGGTGCGGCGGGTGCGGTTGCGGGAGAGGACGGCGTCGCGGTCGATGAGCCGGTGCAGCAGGTCGTGGCAGTACGGGTGCATCGGAACCAGGTCCTCGTGCCGCTCGAGCGCGCGGAACTCGCCGTCGTTCATCTTGACGCCGCGGTAGTCGAGGTGGTGCAGCTCCAACTGGGACCGGGTCGCGACCCTGCCGCAGCCCGCACAGGTGAGCGGCTGGCCCGTGGTCGAGTGTTGGGTGAACCAGCGGTCGCGGCGCGCGAACCAGGCCTTCGAGCGGAGGAACTCGTTGCGGTACAGGTTGAACAGTGCCGGGCGGCGACGGTTGCTCATTCCTCCCTCACCCCCTCCAGCGGTTCGGAAGTCCCGGACTCCGGGGGTTCGGACGTCCCAGTGTTCGGAGCTGCGGAAGGCCGGGAGCTCGGGACACGAGCGTTCGTGTCGAACACGGCCCGCTGCTCCTGCTCGGTCTCCCGCTTGGTGGTCTGGATGGTGTGCGCGTCACGGCGTTCGTCCCAGCCAGCCAGGTCCAGCAGCACACTGCGGCGGTTTCTGTACGCGAGCAGGCCGACGCTGGGTGGCAGCCGGCGGATCTCGTCGACCGACATCAGCGGTCGGCGTTCGTGGTGCTCGCTGGTGGAGTGCCCGGCCTCGCGGGTGGACCAGGAGCGCTGTTCGCGGCGGGTGTCGCGGGTTCCGAGCAGCGATTCGATGTCGCGCAGGTGGTCGACATGGCTGGCGCCACCGAGGAGGACCTTTGCGGTGGCGGCGGCCCAGATGGTGTCGGCTTCGGCGCGGGACCAGGACGTCTCTGCCTGGGAGAGGGCCTGCAGCACGATGAAGGTGCAGATCCCTCGGCCGCCACCGTCGGCCATGATCCGCGGCAGGTTCCCCCACCGGAACATGTTCGCGATCTCATCCAGAATCAGGCCCAGCGGGTGAGGGAGGCGGGAACCAGCCGAGGCGAGCGCGGTGGTTCGGGCGACCTCGACGATGTCGTCCAGGACGGCGCCCAGCCACCCGCCCATCGCCGACGCACCGGATGAGGACCCGATCAGGTAGAGGGTGTTCGCGGTGTCGAGGAACTCGCGCGGGTCGAACACCGCATCGCCCGGGCGGGGCATGAGCGCGTCGCGGATCTGCGGAACCGCGAGCGGCGCGACAGCGCCTTGCACGCCGAACCAGATGGAGGAGACGAGCTTCTCGTCCGCGGAGATGGTGGCGTCCAGACTGTCACCCCATCCGGCGGTGCCGTCCGTCTTCAGGATGTCGACCGCCGCACGGGTCTGCGCGGGGCTCGTGCCCCAGTCGTACAACTCGGCGATCGTCTTGCCGCCGACGGCCGCGGCGTGCAGCAGCCGCCCGAGGACGACCCCGGACGCTTGCGCCCATTCCTCGTTGGTGCGGGAAGCGCCCAAGGCGGTGCCGGTGATGATCGCGGCGCCGCGTTGCATCGCGATGAGGGGGTCTTCGCCGCCGGCGATCGGGGAGATACGGAGGGGGTGGCGGATGCCGGAGAGGCCTTGCGGGTCGAACACGTGGACCTGGCCGCGGGTCTGCCGCATCCGCATCGTCGCGGTCAGGTTGTCGTTCGTGGTCGACGTGGTGATCAGCGGACCGGACCAGTCCAGGATCGCCGAGATCAGCACCCGGTACCCCTTACCCGACCGAGGCGGTCCTTCGAGGGCGACGGAGTCCTCGATGGACACGTACACGTCCTGCCCTCGCGACCTCCCGACGCGCCATCCGACATCGGTGGCGGTGGGTTTCGGGATGTCGGGGCGGAGTTGGTGGGCGCGGCGGAGCACGGCCTTGGCGGAGAGGTGGTCGCGAACCTCAGAAGCTGTAGCGAAGCCGGGGCGGGTGCGCAGGTCGGTGATGAACGCCCGGTCCGACTCCCGATACCGCCGCACCGCCACCCACACCCACCACACCAGCCCCGCCACCAACGCGACCGCGACCCCATCGGCGACGCGGATCAGGGCGACGGGCATCTCGCAGCCCGCCGGTGTTGTGTAGGCGATGGTGTCGCCGGTGAGAGCAAGGACGAGTCCGGCGAACAGGTACGCGGGGACCGGGCGGACGCCGCAGGCCACGGCGGTGAGCGCTTCGGTGAAGAACCCGAACGCGAGGGCGAGCAGCACCCCAGCGGCGATGATCACCGCGACTGCTTTCCCGAGGATGCCCTGGTTCATGGGTCTGCCGGTTCAGAGGGCCTCGGCGGCGGAGGCGGCGACAGCCAGCCAGGCGTCCCGGGTGCGGGCCCGCAGATTGTCGAACCGCAGCGGCCCAGCCTTCAGCGCAGGATCGAACGGGATGATGTGCACGGCGCGGACATGCTCGGCAAACCCATCCGCGATCCGGCGGGCCTCAGCACTGCCGGAGGGTTCGGCCTGGGTAACGATGACCACCGCCCGGTCAGCGAGGGCGGCGGAACGTTCGTCGCGGCCACGGAGCGCGTCGAGCAGCAGCGCGGCGGACTCAGCGGACTCGGCGTTGGCGAGGGTGGGCAGGACGAGCTGGTAGGAGGAGTCGATCATCCGCAGCCATCGTTCGGCGGATTCGTCGTTGCCGGAATCGAAGATCACCAGCCGGTAGAACCGGGCCGCGACCTGCATCAGCAGGTCAAAATCCGCCGCCCCGATGCGCTGGTCGGTGGCGAGCAATTCCGGGTTGGAACGGAGCACGTCGTACCGGTCGGCGGGCTGGTGATGCACGAACCGGGCGATCTCCGACACCCCCGCCTCCGCAGCCAGCAGGTACCGGGCGACCGGGAGCAGGTCGCGGAGGGTGGTGTCGTACAGGCCTTGCTCGGTGCGCCAGCCGAGGGTGCCGCGGGTGTCGTTGTTGTCCCACGCCAGCACCGTCCCGCCACCCTCGCGGGCGTAGACGGCGGCGAGCATCGCCGTGGTCATCGTCTTGCCGACCCCGCCCTTGCCGTTGACGACAGCGAGGGTGCGGCATCCCGCCCACTGCCTCGACACCAGCGCCCGCTCCTCGCCCCGTCGCACCTCGGCGGCGGAGGGGCGGACGGTGATGCCGAGGCCGACGAGGATCCCGCGCCACCCGGTGACCGGGGGTGTGGTGTCGGTGGTGGGGGTGAGGAAGGTGGGGCGGGGGGACTCCGCAGCCGGCGCGGAACCTGCGAGGAGTGCGTCCGGCTGCGAAGCCTGTTCCCTCACCTCCTCTCCACGTGCTGTCGCGACTGTGTCGTCGAAGTCCTGGTACGGACCCAGATTCAGATCATGCTCATCTGCCCCGTCCTCGTCGCCGATCGCGGCTCCTGCCTTGGTGGGGATGAGGGTGAGGTCGCCGGCGGGGTCGACGAGCAGGTGGTGTCTGCCGCGGTCGCCGGAGGTCACGAGCTCCACCGGGGTGCCGGCGCGGCGGGCCTCGTCGCTGGCGCGGCGGATCACCGCGTGCCGGATGTCCTCATCGGCCGTAGCCGTGACGGATTCGGTGTGTCCGTCGGTGGTGATGAACGTCGCGTTCGGGCCGGTGACGGTCGCGTAGGTGCGGGGGTGGATGACGGTGGTCATGATCACAGCTCCTCGGTCAGGTCGCGGGTCTCGGCGGTCAGCCAGCCGTCCACGGTGCTGTCGGCGGGGTTGGCGGGTTGGGGCCAGTAGTCGTCGAGCGCGCCGGCGTCGATGACCCGGACGGTGGCGTCGTCCTGGTCGGCGGGGTTCACCGCGTCATCGGTGGCGAACAGTTCGTACTCCCACGGCGTGGAGGTGGCGAAGCAGTCCACCAGGTAGGAGTACTGGCCGACGTAGGCGAGGAACTCGCCCTTGCGCAGCTGCCTCGCCATCTCCACATGCGGGGCGGGCAGGCTGAGCCGGGTGCGAAGGGCGGTCTGTTCTTGGTGGTTGACGCGGAAGATGAACTTGTTCTCGATGTCCCCGACGATCGAGTACGCGAGGGAGCGTTCCAGGGAGCCGTCTTCGCCGACGGCGTCGAGGTCGCCCATCTTGTGCAGGATGACGATGTTGCTGATCCCGTAGTGCCGGGACAGTTTCAGCCACTGCTGGAACATCTGCAGCGACGCTAGCGAGGTCATGTCCCGCCACCCCTCCTCCCGCACCACATACCGGGTCCGCCGCGCCGCCCGATCCGAGATCACCGCCTGAATCCACGCCGTCGAACACACCTGGGTCAGCTGCGCGGCCAGGTCCCCGCGGGCGAACAGCTCGCTGGTGTCGGTGACGACGATGGGCGCGTCCTGGTCGAACTCGACCGTCGATTCGTCTTCGAAGAGCCCAGAGAGGTCGCCTTCCACGAATCGGCGGAGCACGAACCGTGGCTGGATCGCCCCCTCCGCGGCGCGGAAGGCGGCCTGGGTGTCGCCGGCGAGGTGGCCGAGCTCGTCGTAGACGCCGTGGAGGGTGGGGCGGTCGCCGGTGCGGGTGATGCACCGCTCGAGGGCGTCGAGGATGGCGGCGTGCTCGACCGCGGTAAGCCGGTTCCCCAGGGTCATCTCGATGAGCGCGATGAGGGTACCGATGCGGCGCTGCTTCACCATCTGCTCGTGCTGCTCATCCGACGCCCCCGTACGCCGCGGGCCACGGTCCAGCGGGTTGAGGCGGGTGCCGGTGCCGCCGCCGAGCCGGATAACCCGCCCGCCCGGGATCGCCTCCGCGACAGTCACCCATTCGCCTTTTGGGTCGGAGGGGACGACGACTTGGTGTCCGAACGCGATTGACCGAGTCACGAGGGTCTTCACGGTCGCGGACTTCCCGCCCCGGTACGCGCCGAGGACCAGAATGTTCGTGGAGAAGGTGCCGCGCTCCGTGGAGTCGACGTATGCCTCCCACGGGGAGAAATGCCAGAGCGCGTCGGCGTTCAGATCCACCCCGAGGATGGGACCGCGGTGGCCGAGGCCACTGTCCGCGACGAACGGGTAGATCCCGGCGATGTGCTGCGAGGTCGCCTGATGCGCCGGGATCCAGGCCTTCGCCAGATTCCAGTACCCGCCCTGCGTGATCCCCGGCCCGAACGGGCCCGGCACCGCCGGCTCCGGCAGCGACCGGTCCCGTCGCGACGACCCGGCCGGCGTCGCTTCTGTGCGGGCTTGGGTGATCTGCTTCTGCAGGTCACGCTTCTCGCGGCGGGTGAGGCCGGTGGGGGTGAAGGTGGCGGCGTGGCGGGTCATCACTTCATCCCCAGCCCGACCGGGATCGCGTTCACCATCAGCGCTTCGGCCTGCTGGCAGTACAGGATCTGCGCCTCCATGCCCGCCCGCGACAGCGCGTTGCGCATCCCGGCGATGGCCTGGTCGAGGCGTTCCTCGTCGGGGGCGGTGACGGTGAGGTAGGCGCCGTACTGGAACTCGCCGTGCCCGTTCGCGATCTCCTGCTCCTGCTGCTCCAGCGCCTTCCAGTCCGCTGCATCCGCCGCCGACCCGTCCGCGCCCCGCTTCGCCCGCAGCTTCTCGTTGCCACGCCACACCTTCTTCTCATCCCGGATCCGCTTCAACGCCTTACTGACGGGGACGGGGGTGAGGACGATGGAGAAGATGTGGGTGATCGCTTCCCCGGTGTGGGGGTGGCGGGCGAACACCACCGGCGCGAGGAATCCGACGGGGGAGTCGGAGCGGGGCCATTCGTGCACCCACATCGTGGTGTGCACCGCGGAGTCGGTGACCACGATCCCGTTGCGGCCCT
>NZ_JBDGJU010000009.1:0-136877 GCF_057656735.1 Microbacterium sp. Soil_C_42 | reverse complement strand
CCTGGTCCAGGGTGGGCCGGTGCTTGGCGGACAGCTGGGGGACGGTGAGCTCGGCGGCCATCAGGGACCAACTCCTCGTTGAGCCGGGCGAAGAAGAGCAGACTGGAGTTAGAGTAACCGAACGATCGGTCGGGACAAGAGGGCCCGGCGGACCTGTGGACAAGTGTGTGCGGGAGGATCAGGGCATGACAGCAATCGAGCGGTCCCGCACTGTGGCGGTCGTCGGCGCCGGCACCATGGGACAGGGCATCGCCCAGGTCGCCCTTCTCGCAGGTCACCGCGTGCTGATCTACGACATCAACGCCGCGCTCGCCGCCGACGGCGTCGGTTTCGTCCAGGACCGGGTCGAGCGGATGGCCGCCAAGGGCCGGCTGGACCGCGCCGAGGCCGAGGACGCGATCGGCCGGATCACCGCGGCCGGCGACCTCACGGACCTCGCCGAGGCCGCCCTCGTCATCGAGGCGGTGGTCGAGAACGTCACCGTGAAGCAGACGCTCTTCGCCGCCCTCGAAGAGGTGGTCGCGCCGGACGCGCTGCTGGCGACCAACACCTCCTCCCTCTCCGTCACCGAGCTCGGCGCCTCGCTCGCGCACCCCGGCCGCTTCCTCGGCCTGCACTTCTTCAACCCGGCCCCGCTGCTCCCGCTCGTCGAGGTGGTCAGCGGTTTCGCGACCGACCCGGCCGCCGCCGAGCTCGCGTACCGCACCGTCCTCGACTGGGGGAAGACGCCGGTCCGCTGCGCCGACACCCCCGGTTTCATCGTCAACCGGATCGCCCGCCCCTTCTACGCCGAGGCCTTCGCGGTGTACGAGGAGCAGGGCGCCGACCCGGCCACCATCGACGCCGTGCTCCGCGAGAGCGGCGGCTTCAAGATGGGCCCCTTCCAGCTGACCGACCTGATCGGCCAGGACGTCAACGAGGCCGTGACCCGCTCGGTGTGGGAGTCCTTCTTCCGCAGCCCGAAGTTCACCCCCTCGCTCGCCCAGCGCCGCCTCGTCCAGTCGGGCCGCCTCGGCCGCAAGAGCGGGTACGGCTGGTACCCGTACGGTCCGGACGCCGAGCCCGCGCAGCCGCACACCGCCGCGCCCGAGGAGGCCCCGGCGAAGGTCACCGTCGTCGGTGACCTCGGGCCCGCCGCCGACCTGGTGGACCTGCTGGAGGAGGCCGGGATCGCGGTCGTGGCCACCGAGCAGGGCGGCCCGTACATCCAGCTGCCCGGTGAGGGCCAGCTGGTCCTCGCGGACGGCAAGACCTCCGTGGAGTTCGCGGACGTCGTCTACTTCGACCTCGCGCTGGACTACCGGGGCGCCACCCGGATCGCGCTCTCCGCGAGCGCGGACACCAGTGGGCGGACCCTCGCCGAGGCGATCGGCCTCTTCCAGAAGCTGGGCAAGCAGGTCTCCGTGATCGGCGACGTCCCCGGCATGATCGTCGCGCGGACCGTCGCGATGCTGATCGACCTCACGGCCGATGCCGTCGCCCGGGGCGCGGCCTCCGCCGAGGACATCGACACGGCGATGCGGCTCGGCGTCAACTACCCGGTGGGGCCGGCCGAATGGCACGACCGGCTCGGCCGGGACTGGGCCTACGACCTGCTGCACAACCTCGACGAACGCGTCCCCGGCGGCCGCTACGCGCCCTCCCTCGCCCTGTTCAAACTGGGCTACGAGGACGGCGACGAGGACGGCGACGAGGCCGGCGACGAGGGCGACCAGGGCGACACGGGCGACACGGGGGAGAACGAATGACGACGGCCAAGCGGGACACCTACACCCCCGAGACCCTGCTGTCCGTGGCCGTCCAGGTCTTCAACGAGCGCGGCTACGACGGCACCTCCATGGAGCACCTGTCCAAGGCCGCGGGCATCTCGAAGTCCTCGATCTACCACCACGTCGCGGGCAAGGAGGAACTGCTGCGGCGCGCCGTCAGCCGCGCCCTCGACGGGCTCTTCGGGATCCTGGACGAGCCGGGCGCGGTGCGCGTGCTGCCGCCGTTCACCGCCCGACGTCATCTGCCGTCGCGGCTCGCCCGCCTGCGCGAGCTCGATGGCAACACCAGCGTGCAGGTGCGCGGTCAAGGCACGGAGTTCGACAGCCTGCGCGAGTACGTGCGCGGCGACGACGTGCGATCGATCGACTGGCGCGCGACGGCGCGGGCCAGCACGACCATGCTCCGCACCTGGCGCCCCGAGCGCGACCGGCACGTCGTGATCGTGATCGACACCGGACGCACGGCGGCCGCGCGCGTCGGCGACGGGGTGCGGATGGATGCCGCGATGGAGGCGGCCCTCCTCCTCTCGGCGCTGGCCACCCGGGCGGGCGACCACGTGCACCTGCTGATGTTCGACCGCACGATCCGCGCCCGCGTCACACGCGTGGACGGACCCGGGCTGCTGCCCGCGCTGGTGGACGCGATGGCGCCCGTCGAACCCCAGCTCATCGACACCGACTGGGATGCCGCGTTCGCCCAGGTGCGCGCGCTCACCTCCCGTCCGTCCCTCGTGGTGCTCCTGACCGCGCAGGACGCGGCCGAGGCGGCGCGCGGATTCCTCGGGTCGCTGCCCGCCCTCGCTCGCGGGGCGCACGTGCTGGTCGGCACCGTCACCGACGAAGAGGACGCGCTGCCGGAGCGTCCCGACGCCGCCGACGTGTACCGCGCCGCCGCCATCGAGCAGAGCGCCCACGACGCAGCCGTCGTGGCGTCCGCGATCGGCCGGGCCGGCGGCGAGGCGATCGCCGCGACACCCGAAGACCTGCCGCCGCGCATCGCCGACCGCTATCTCGCACTGAAGGCCGCCGGCCGTCTGTGAGGCCCGGGACTCGACGGACCAAGAGCCGCCCCTCCGGGTGTGGGGCCGCCACGCCGAGCGGACCAGCGGAGAGGGGACGGATGCCGGGGGCGACAGCATCCGACACCTCGAACGGGTGGCAACCAACGCCTGAACGGCGGGGGAAACTTGCGGAGATCAGGCGTTATACGCGGACACTCCGCGTGCGGTTCCTGGGAAACCGCTGAATCTGCCGCTAGCCTCGCGGCGAGGAAAGGAGTCCGCCATGTCGGATACCACCATCCCGCCCACCACGGTGAACAGGCTCGTCGCGGAGGCATTGGGAACGTTTCTGCTCGTCTTCGGCGGTGTCGGCGCGGCCCTGTTCGCGGCCAACTTCCCGGCCGCAGACGAGGGCAATCCGCTCGGCATCGCGTTCGTCGGCGTCTCACTCGCCTTCGGTCTGACGGTCGTCGCGGGCGCCTACGCGTGGGGGCCGATCTCTGGCGGCCACTTCAACCCCGCCATCACGCTCGGACTCGCCGCCGCCGGACGCTTCGAGTGGAAGAACACGATCGGCTACATCATCGCCCAGGTGATCGGCGGCGCCCTCGGCACGACGCTCATCGTGCTGATCGGCATCTTCGGCACTGACGACTGGCTGGCCAACGCCCAGGACGGCGGCTTCGCGTCCAACGGTTACGGCACGGGCGACTTCGGCTCGCCCGGCGGCTTCGAGCTCGGCGCCGCGATCATCGCAGAGGTCGTACTGACGGCGATCTTCGTGCTCATCATCCTCGGCGTCACCCACTCGACGCGCGGCACGGCGGCTCTCGCGCCGCTCGCCATCGGCTTGACCCTCACGCTCATCCACCTCATCTCGATCCCGATCGACAACACGTCGGTCAACCCCGCACGTTCGATCGCCGCGGCGATCTACGGCGGACCCGGCCCGCTGTCGCAGCTGTGGGTGTTCATCGTGTTCCCGATCGTCGGCGGCCTGCTGGCCGGCGTCCTGCACCGTGCGCTCTTCGAGCCCAAGGGCACGCTGCCCCCGGTCCAGGCGACCGCGCGCCTCAAGTAGGACGCGCTCGCCGTTACGCGAAAGAGCGGCCCGCCCCCTTCCGGGGACGGGCCGCTCTCTTGCGCGTGTGCGGCGAACTCAGACGAGGTCGAACCGGTCGAGCTCGGTGACCTTGCCCCAGGCCTTCACGAAGTCGCGCACGAACTTCTCGTTCGCGTCGTCGGAGGCGTACACCTCGGCGACGGCGCGCAGCTCCGAGTTGGAGGCGAACAGCAGATCGACGCGCGTGCCGACGCCTACCGGCGCGCCCGAGCCGTCCTTGACGCCCGCGAAGGCGTGCGCACCGGGGTCGAGCGGCTTCCAGGTGGTGCCGAGGTCGAGCAGGTTCACGAAGAAGTCGTTCGTGAGCACGCCCTTGCGGTCGGTGAACACGCCGTACTCCGAGTCGTCCCAGTTCGCACCGAGGACGCGCAGGCCGCCGACGAGGACCGTCAGCTCCGGCGCGCTCAGGGTGAGCAGGTTCGCGCGGTCGATGAGGTGGTGCTCCTCGGGCATGAACGCCTGCGGCCCGTAGTAGTTGCGGAATCCGTCGGTGGTCGGCTCGAGGAACGCGAACGACGTGACGTCGGTCTGCTCCTGCGTGGCGTCGGTGCGGCCCGGGTGGAAGACCACCTCGGCGTCGACACCGGCATCGGCGGCGGCCTTCTCGACCGCCGCGTTGCCCGCGAGCACGATGAGGTCGGCCAGCGACACCTTCTTGCCGTCTGCGCGGCCGTCGTTGAACGAGGCCTGGATCTGCTCGAGCTTCGCGAGCACCGTCGCGAGCTGGGCGGGCTTGTTGACCTCCCAGTCCTTCTGCGGGGCGAGGCGGATGCGGGCGCCGTTGACGCCGCCGCGCTTGTCGCTGCCGCGGAACGAGGATGCTGCCGCCCACGTGGTCTCGACGAGCTCCGACACGCTCAGCCCGCTGTCGAGGATCTGCGCCTTCAGCGCCGCGGCGTCCGCCGCGTCGATGAGCTCGTGGTCGACCGCGGGGACGCGATCCTGCCAGAGCAGCTCCTCGGCGGGGACCTCGGCGCCCAGGTAGCGCTCGATCGGGCCCATGTCGCGGTGGGTCAGCTTGAACCAGGCGCGCGCGAACGCGTCGGCGAAGGCCTCGGGGTCGTCCTTGAACTTCCGCGAGATCGCGTCGTACGCGGGGTCGGTGCGCAGGGCGAGGTCGCTCGTGAGCATGCGGGGCTCGCGACGGCCGTTCGAGTGCGCCAGGGGCACCATGTCGGCGCCGCCCCCGTTGATCGGGCGCCACTGGTGACCCCCGCCGGGGCTGCGCATGAGCTCCCACTCGTAGGCGTAGAGGATGTGGAAGAACTCGTTGTCCCAGCGCGTCGGGTGGTACGTCCACGTCACCTCGAGGCCCGACGTGATGGTGTCGTCGCCGTGGCCGGTGCCGTGGCCGTTCTTCCAGCCGAGGCCCTGCTCCTCGAGGCCGGCAGCCTCGGGGTTGTCGCCGACGTTGGTGTCGGGTGCGGCGCCGTGGGTCTTGCCGAAGGTGTGGCCACCGGCGATCAGGGCGACGGTCTCCTCGTCGTCCATCGCCATGCGGCCGAACGTCTCACGGATGTCGCGCGCGGACTTCAGCGGGTCGGGCTCACCGTTCGGGCCCTCCGGGTTCACGTAGATGAGACCCATCTGCACGGCCGCGAGCGGCCGCTCGAGGTCGCGGTCGCCGGAGTAGCGCTCGTCGGCGAGCCACGTGGTCTCGGGACCCCAGTACACGTCGGCGTCCGGCTCCCACACGTCGGCGCGGCCACCCGCGTAGCCGAAGGTCTGGAAGCCCATCGACTCGAGCGCCACGTTGCCGGCGAGGATCATGAGGTCGGCCCACGACAGCGACTGGCCGTACTTCTTCTTGACCGGCCAGAGCAGGCGGCGCGCCTTGTCGAGGTTGACGTTGTCGGGCCAGCTGTTCAGCGGCGCGAACCGCTGCTGGCCGGCGCCGCCACCGCCGCGGCCGTCGGTCACGCGGTACGTGCCGGCGCTGTGCCATGCCATGCGGATCATGAGCGGGCCGTAGTTGCCGAAGTCGGCGGGCCACCAGTCCTGCGACGTGGTGAGGGTCTCGGCGATGTCGGCCTTGACCGCGGCCAGATCGAGCGACTCGAAGGCAGCCTTGTAGTCGAAGTCCTCACCCAGCGGATTGGCGACCGCCGGGTTCTTGGCGAGGATCTTGAGGTTCAGCTGGTTCGGCCACCAGACGCTGTTGGCGTTGCCGGTGGTCGGATGCGGCTGACCGCCGTGGATGACGGGGCAGCCCTCGGTCTCGTTCGGGCGGGGGCGGGTCTCGCCGTCCTCGCGCTCGTCGACCGGGGTGTCGATCGGGGTGACCGCCTGATCGGCGTCGGTCGGGTTCTCACCGATCTCCGGGATCGTGTCGTTGGTGTCGGTCATGGCTTCCTTCCAATCGGATGGGCTGGGAATCGGACAGATCAGGATGCTGCGGCCTCGGCCCGCGCGCCCGCCCCGGCGTCGGCGGTCGCGCACGCGGGGCAGATGCCCCAGAAGGTCACCTCGGCCACCTGCACGGCGTAGCCGTGCGCGTCGGCGGGCGTCAGGCACGGCGCCGCGCCGACGACGCAGTCGACGTCTGCGACGGCGCCGCACTGCGAGCAGATGAGGTGGTGGTGGTTGTCGTCGACGCGCAGCTCGAACAGGCCGGGACGACCCGCCGGCTCGATGCGGCGCGCGAGGCCGGCGTCGACGAAGTCGCCGAGGGCGTTGTACACCGACTGCAGGCTCGTCGCGGGGAGCGTCCGGGCGACGACGGCGAACAGCTCGTCGGCGCTCGCGTGAGGGCGCTCGATCAGCGCATCGACGACGGCGCGCCGCGAATCGGTGACCCGCAGTCCTGCGGCACGCAGCCGCGCCGCCGTGTCGACGGCGCGCGCGTCGACGTCGGGGTGCGGGGTCATGCCCCGAGCCTAGCGTTGTTTTGAGTGACTCAAAACAGTGATATGCGGCATCCGTCCTGGGAATCAGCCCGCGACGAGCGTCGGGGTGCCCGCCTCGTACTCGGTGAGGTCGCCGGTCTCCCCCAGCCGGTGCGCACGCCGGCCGACCACGAGCATGTAGACGAGGAAGAGGGCGAGCGCGGCCGCACCGATGCCGATCTTGACCGGCCAGGGCCAGGGCTGCGCCGTCACGAATCCCTCGATGAGGCCCGACACGCCCAGCGCGATGACGAGGCCGATCGCGATGGTCGCGAGGGAACGACCCGCCGCGGCGAGCGCTTCGCCGCGCGAGCGCGGCCCGGGGGCGACCCAGGCCCAGAAGATCTGCAGCCCCGCCGCGCCGGCCACGAAGATGCACGTGAGCTCGAGCAGGCCGTGCGGGAGGATGTAGAGCACGAACACGTCGCCACGGTCGAACGCCGCCATGATCGCCGCTGCGGTGCCTACGCCCACCGCGTTCTGCACGAGCACCATGATCGGCCAGATGCCGGTGATGCCGAACAGCACGCACTGCGCAGCGATCCACGCGTTGTTGGTCCACACCGTGCCGGCGAACACCGCCGCGGGGTTCTCGCTGTAGTAGTCCGTGAACTGGTTCTCGGCGTACTGCTCGAGCTGCGCCTGACTTCCGAGGCTCGCGATCAGCGCAGGATCACGGGAGACCCACAGCGCGACGACGACCATCACGATGACGAAGCCGACCGCGATCGCGAGCGTGGTCCCGCGCACGCGGTACAGCGCGGCCGGCAGCTGCAGCGCGAAGAAGCGCGGGATCTGGCGCATGACATTCTCGGGCGCGCCGGTCAGTCGAAGCCGTGCGCGGCCCAGCATGGTCGAGATGTGATCGCCCTGGATGCTGCGGCCCGCCGATGTCTTCGCATCGGCGAGGTCGGCGGAGGCCGCGCGATACCGGGTGACCAGCTCGTCCACCTCGGCGCCCGAGAGCCGACGGGCACGGCTGAGCTCGTCGAGACGCGCCCACTCCTCGCGCCGAGCCGCCGTCAGCGCGTCGAGGTCCATGCGCTTTACTGTAGCCATGCCCGCCGAGCAGCCCGCCATCGTCGACATCCACCAGGACGAGGTGGTCACCGGCGAGGCCGTCGCGCTCGACGTGCAGCCGCTCGGCTTCTTCCTGCGTGCACTCGGGGTGATCATCGACATGGTCCTCGGCGTCGTGGTGTTCCTGCTGCTGGTGTGGGGCATCACCTGGCTCGCGGGGATCGGCGCCGTCGACGAGGCGGTGATGCCGATCCTCACGATCGTGCTGCTCGTGCTCGTCCTGGTGGTGATCCCTACCGTCGTCGAGACCACCAGCCATGGGCGCAGCCTCGGCAAGCTCGCCGTCGGCGGCCGCATCGTGCGGGCCGACGGCGGCGCCTCGGGCTTCCGTCACGCCTTCATCCGCGCCCTCGTGGGCGTGTTCGAGCTGTGGTTCACGGTGGGCGCCGTCGCCGCGCTCGTGGGCGCCTTCACCCCTCGCTCGCAGCGCCTCGGCGACCTGCTGGCCGGAACATACTCCGAGCGCACGCGCACGCCGCGCCTGCCCGACCCGCAGCTCGGGATCCCGCCGCAGCTCGCCGAATGGGCCGCTGTCGCGGACGTCGCGCGACTCCCCGAGCGCCTCTCTCGCCGCCTGGCTCAGTTCGCCCGATCGGCGGCGAGCATGGAGCCGTCGGCACGCGCGCGGGTGGCAGCATCCCTCGCCCGAGAAGCCGCCGAGCACGTCTCACCGGTGCCGTCCGTCGACCCCGAGACGTTCCTCATCGGGGTCGTCGCCGTCCGCCGGGAGCGCGAGCTGCGGGCGCTGCGGCTCGAGACCGCACGCGCGGACGCCCTCGCGGGGCCGGTGTCGGCGCCGCCGCGCGGATTCCCCGAGCGCTGAGGACGGGGTCCGGGCTCAGTACCGGTAGTGCTCGAGCTTGTAGGGCCCCTCGACCGGCACGCCGATGTACGACGCCTGCTCGGGGGTGAGCTCGGTGAGCTGCACGCCGAGCGCATCGAGGTGGAGGCGCGCGACCTTCTCGTCGAGGTGCTTGGGGAGCACGTAGACCGCGGTCGGGTACTCGTCGCGCTTGGTGAACAGCTCGAGCTGGGCGAGAACCTGGTTCGTGAACGACGCGCTCATGACGAACGACGGGTGGCCCGTCGCGTTGCCCAGGTTCAGCAGACGGCCCTCGCTCAGGACCAGCACGCTGCGCCCGTTCGGAAGACGCCACTCGTGCACCTGGGGCTTGATCTCGATCTTCTCGACCCCGGCGAGGGACTCGAGGCCCGCCATGTCGATCTCGTTGTCGAAGTGGCCGACGTTGCCGACGATCGCGAGGTGCTTCAGCGTGACGAGGTCGTCGACGGTCACGACGTCCTTGTTGCCGGTGCCGGTGATGAGGATGTCGACCTGGTCGGCGACATCGGCGAGCCGCGCGACCTGGTAGCCGTCCATCGCGGCCTGCAGCGCGCAGATCGGGTCGACCTCGCTGACGATGACGCGCGCACCCTGCCCGCGCAGGGCCTCCGCGGCACCCTTGCCCACGTCGCCATAGCCGCACACGAACGCGACCTTGCCGCCCATCAGCACGTCGGTGGCGCGGTTGATGCCATCGGGGAGCGAGTGGCGGATGCCGTACTTGTTGTCGAACTTCGACTTCGTCACCGAGTCGTTCACGTTGATCGCGGGGAACAGCAGATCACCGGATGCTGCGAGCTCGTAGAGACGGTGAACGCCCGTGGTCGTCTCCTCCGTGACACCGAGAAGACCCTCTGCCATGCGCGTGAAGCGCTGCGGATCGCGCGCGAGGCTGGCACGCAGGGTCTCGAGGACGATGCGGTACTCGGCGGAGTCGTCGGCCGCAGCATCCGGAACCGAACCCTCCTTCTCGAACTCGACGCCCTTGTGGACGAGGAGGGTCGCATCGCCGCCGTCGTCGAGGATCATGTTGGGGCCGTCGAAGCCCTCGGCGGTCCAGTCGAAGATGCGATCGGCGAGGCGCCAGTACTCCTCGAGCGTCTCGCCCTTCCACGCGAACACCGGGACGCCGGCAGGGGCGTCGACCGTGCCCGTCGGGCCGACCACGACGGCCGCGGCCGCCTCGTCCTGCGTGGAGAAGATGTTGCAGCTCGCCCAGCGCACCTGCGCGCCCAGGGCCACCAGAGTCTCGATGAGCACCGCGGTCTGCACCGTCATGTGCAGCGACCCGGCGATGCGTGCGCCCTTCAGCGGCTGCGACGCGCCGAACTCCTCGCGCAGCGCCATGAGCCCCGGCATCTCGTTCTCGGCGAGGCGCAGCTGATGGCGCCCCGCGTCCGCGAGCGAGAGGTCGGCGACCTCGTACTCGAAGCCCTCGCGGGACGGGGTGACCTCGGTGGCGGCAGGCGTGGCGACGGGCGTGTGGGTCGGCATCCGCCCATTCTCCCACGCCGGCTCAGGCGCGGAGAGTCTCGTGCCTGACGACGACCCAGCCCTTGGGTACGGAGAGGCGGTCGGTGTGGATCGCGCAGAGGTCGTGGGCGTGCGGATCGCCGGCGGCGCCGAGCGGGCCGAGAGCCGCCATCTGGTCGCCGTAGTCGTAGGTGAGCGTGGACACCGCCTCACGGGCGCATCCGACCTTGGAGCAGACTCTCTCGCGCATCGGGTAGACGCTATCGCGCACCGCCGACAGGGGAACGGATGCCGCGCCGCAACGTCTGGCGAAGCTCCCGCCCGCCGCGACCGCATCCTCATTCGAGGGCGGTTGCCGAGATGAGGACCGATCCCCGGCGCGCCGCCCCGCGTTCCGGCAACGCTCCTCAGCTGAGGGCGCGGCCCGAGACCTAGGATGGGGGCATGGCGTGGCGTCGGAGCAAGACCAGCGAACGTGCGCCGCGGCGCGCGTCCCGTCACGGACGCCACGGACGCGAAGGGCGCAGCTCCGTCGTGCGCCCGCCGCTGCCCCCGCTCGACACCCGCGTCGACCGGTTCGACCTGTCGGTCGGCACCGCGGCCGAATTCCTGCGGTCGGCCTGGCCGGAGCTGCGCGACGTCCGCTTCGAGGTCGCCGACATGCCCGCCGCGACCGACGACGACGGGATCCCCCGGTGGACGGTGATGCCCGACGCGGGCCGCATCATCCTCTATCGCCTGCCGATCGAGCGCCTCAGCCACATTCATCGCGACGACGATCTGCACCGGCGCATGCTCGTGGAGGGCGCCGTGTTCCGTGCGGCGGCGGAGTATCTCGATCGCGACCCGTGGGACCTCGGCCCGGAGCGCTTCAGGTACTTCTGACTCCGCGGGGTCGGGCTCCGGGTCAGGGGTAGACGACGATCTCCGGGGTCGCGACGTCCGCCGGCCACACCGGCACACCGGCGAGCGCGCCATCGCCCGCGAACGACAGTCCTGCGCGCACCGGCGCCGCAGGATCGAACAGGTACAGCGTCCGGGTCGCCAGACGCACCGCGACCGACCCGTTCGCCGGAACGGTCAGGCTGATGGCCGAGCCACCGTCCGTCGGGGTCACTTCCACCGTCACGGGTTCGCCGGAGGGGTTCACCACCGTGAGCGAGGGTGTCGGGCCGCCGGGCGTCGCGAACAGCGACGGCACCGTCACCTCCGGCGCCGGCGTGTACCAGGCGAAGTCGTCGCCCGCCGCGATGCCCGTCGCCTGCCACACGGCTGCGACCACGGGGGCGTCCGCCTCGACCGTGACCGTGTAGGCACCCGGGGCCAGTCCGTTCAGGGCGAGCTCGAGCGGCTTGCCGGCCTCCAGGGACAGCTCCTGGGGCTCCCCGACCGTCTCGGTGCGGCCGGCGGAGTTGACCGACACGCGCGCCGTCGCGGGAAGGTTGGGCGACAGCATCCGCAGCACCGTCGTCTCGTTCGTCGCGCCGTCCGCGCCGGTCGGACGCGTGACCGTGATCCCGGTGATCACCTGCGTGGTCTCGGTGTGGGCGATCGGCCCCACCTGATCGACCCCGCCGGGAGTGAGGGTGCGGGTGATGCTCGTCTGCAGCGACGCGTGGATCGGCGCACCGATCGCCGACACGCGGACGACCGGCGTCTCCTCACCGAGCGCGAGGCCGGCCAGCGGCACCACGCGCTGCGTTCCCGGCGCGATCACGAGGTCGGCGCCGCCGGGCGGCGTCTCCGCTCCGTCCACCCCGTACACCGTCAGCTGCACGGTGGCGGGGACCGCGCCCGGGTTGGCGAGCAGCACCAGATCCGCGGCGCCGGTGGCGCCCGATCCGCCGACCAGCCACGAGTCGAGGAGCGGCGGGCGACAGGCGGAGACCGCGAAGCCCGAGAGGTCGTCGGCGTTGGCCGTCGCCGCACCGGTCGCGGCGATGTCGACCGCCTGGCCGCCTCGCGGCTCCGCCGTGTACGCGAGCGGGCCGGGTCCGACCCCGATCGTCTGCAGCTGCTGCTCCGCGGCTCCCTCGCCGTCGGCGGCGCCTCCGATGACGGACTGGGGCGCGGCGAGGGTCACCGTGGACGCCGCGGTGGGGTTGCGTCCGATCGACAGCAGCCCGCCGTCGCAGACGATGACCGATGCGGCCGGCGCAGGCGTCGCGGGAATGCTGAGAGGCTCGCGCACGACCGTCGGCCACGGCACCGAGATCGCGGTCACCACCGCGACCACGGCTATGACCGATACGGCCGTGGCGATCAGCAGGCGAGCGCTCGTCGTCGCCCACCGGAACACGCGTCGGTCGCTCATCGGCCCTCCTGCCAGTGGGGACCCACGACGCGCGGGGTGCGCCGGGCCTCCCGGATCGAGGCGGCGGTGGGCACGGCCAGCAGCAGGGCGATGCCGAAGATCGCGAGCTGCCCGAACGCGATCCAGCGGCCCAGAACCGTCACGGATGCCCCCTCCTCCGGTCGCGGCGAGATCTCGTCGACGACGCGCCAGAGCTCCCCCTTGGCGGTATCCCCCACCACGACGAGGGTGTCGCGCTGGCCGAGCGCGGTCATCGCCGACAGCCGCGTCGTGCGGGCAGCATCCGTCTCCGGTTGCGTACTGGGTGCGAGCAGGATGAAGCCGACTCCCCGGGCCGCGAGCTGTCCGACGACGTCCTCCGAGGAAGGGGTGACGAGATCGGCGGCGAGCTTCGCGAGCTCGTCGTCCTGCGGGGTCGGCTCGGTGCGCGTGGACAGCAGCGTCGTCTGCCCGCCGATGGTCTCGCTCGCGCCCCAGACCACCTGGGCGGCGACCCCGGCGTCCGCCTGGGGGGTGAGCACGATCGTCCCGACGTCGGGATCCTCGCGCCCTTCCGCCGCGACGAACGCGGGAAGCGTGCTCGCCGGACCGTCGGCGATGGTGGCAACACCTCGCGTGAATGCGGTGAGAGAAGGAACCGCGAGCGCCACCGCGGCCACGACGACGAGCGCCGCCGCCACGCCCCGCACCAGCGCGACGCGAGGTGCCAGCCCGGCGTCGAGCGCCACGAGCGCACCGCCGAGGCCGCCGAGCCATGCGAGGCTCAGCCCGGCGCCTGGCCAGAGCGGCACGGTGATCGACTGCGCGAACGCGACCGAGATCCCTACGGCGGCGAACGCCGTGCCCAGGCCGAGCGCGGTGACGACGAGCAGCACGATCCCGGCCGCCCAGCGCTGCGTGAGGGGTGCGGCGAGGGCGAGCAGCGCGAGCGGCACAGTGAGCAGCGGCACCCACCACGTGGGCCCGTCAGGCAGGATCGTCGCCCACCCGGCGAGGTCAGGGGTCGGGATGCCGGCTGCCAGCAGCGCCCGCCCGGCGGCGTCCGCTGCCACCTGCGGACCCGCCCACGGCACACCGGGGTCGGCGACGAGGCTCCACGCCTGGCCGTTCGCGAGCGCGTTCCAGACGATGGGAAGCGCCAGCGCGGCGGAGGGGATGAGCGTCCAGATCAGACGTGCGACACCACGACCCGCGCGCAGGATGACGGCGGCGAGCACCGCGCCCACCCACACCACCAGCATCGCCGGTGCGAGCGAAGGAGCGGTGGCGACGACCGCCGCCAGCAGGATGGACGCCGCACCGGCGCCGGCCCACGAGCGGTGCGCGACCGCGCCCGCATAGAACAGCCACGGCAGCAGGAGGTGGAGGATCACGCCGGTCGGGCGCCCCTGCGTCAGGGCGACCAGCAGCGTGGGCGACAGCGCCCAGACGGCTCCACCGAGAAGTCGGAGGCTCGCCCTTTCGGTCACCCGCGTCGCGGCGAACCATCCGCCGAGCGCGGCGAGGGGCAGCGCCAGCACCCAGAGCAGCACCAGCGCGCGGGACGGCGCCCAGGCCCAGAGCGAGCCGAGCACGGCGACCACGGCGGCGAACGGATCGGCAGGACCGATCGTGTCGATGCCGAGAGCCCGCTGGCCGTACATCGCGTCGTCCCACAGCTGCCCCACCGTGGTCGCCAGCGGCTGGAGCGCTCCCCCACCGAGGACCGGCCACGCCAGCAGCGCCGGAAACGCCGCGACCGAGACGGCGAGCGCTGCGAGCACGAGCCACGCCGCGCCGCCCGCGAAGAACCTCAGATCGCTGCGGCGGTGACCACCGAGCACGACCTCGGGGTCATCGTCGAGTCGTTCACGCAGCTCGCTCCGCGTCGTGCGCAGGGGCGCCACCTGCGCCCACGACGTGGTGCGCGCCTGCGCGAGGTGATGGCGCGCGCGCCAGACGGGCACCAGGCGAACGAGGGCGACGGCCGCCGCCGCCCACTCCGCGGCGATGCGTCCGGGCTGTTTGCGAGCCAGATCCACGATGGAGCGCCACAGCGCGAGCGGAAGGATGGTGAGCCAGTGAAGCGGTGCGACGATCGCCGGCGCATACACGAGCCGGCGGTGCAGCTGCGCGACGCGCTGGGCATACACGGCACGGCGCTGCCGCTGAGGGGTGAGGGGCGTCGGCAGGCCCGCGACGCCATCGCCCGCCGTGGCGACGAGTGCACTCGGCACGAGCGAGACGCGCCCGCCCGCCAGGCGGGCCCGCACACCGAGGTCCAACCCCTCGTCGGCGCCGGAGAGTCCCCGATCGAGGCCGCCCAGCCGCTTCCAGGCGTCGGCGCGGACCAGGATGCCGCGGACGTCGGCGCCGAGCACGTCCTCGCGCGCGTCGTGCTGACCCTGGTCGAGCTCGTCGTCGGCGAGCCCGACCGTGCGGCCGAACCGCGTCATCCCGACCCCGAGCGAGACGATCTCCGTGCGGCCGTCCCAGCGCACCAGCTTGGGCGCGACGAAGGCGACCGACGGCGACAGCTCGAGCGCGCCGGCGAGGCGGGCGAGCGCGTCGGGCTCCGGCGCGGTGTCCTGCGCGAGGAGCCACACGGCGTCGCCGTCGAGACGCGGTGCGACCAGGGCGGTGGCCGCGGCGTAGCCGGTCGACGCGCCGGCCCGGAAGACGAACTCGGCGCCCGCGGCATCCGCGATCTCGAAGAGATGGTCGTCGCCCCCGCACACCACGATGGTGAGGATGTCGACAGGACGCGTCTGCTCGCGAAGCGCCGCCAGGGTGCGCTTCAGATGGAATGCCGCCGGGGTACGACCATCCGGACGAACCACCAGGATGGCGTGGACGCGGTTCGAGGTGACGGTGTTCGACGTGGCGGTGGGCATGTCCTGGTCAGCCTAGGTCGCGCTCGAAGCTCACGCCGGGCGCACGCGCCGGGTCGGCCGGATCGACCGGCCGCCCGGCGTGCGCGTCAGCCCGCTCGACGCTTCAGCTTGCGACGCTCGCGCTCGCTGAGACCGCCCCAGATGCCGAACCGCTCGTCGTTCTGCAGCGCATAATCGAGGCATTCGCCTCGCACGTCGCACGACGTGCAGATGCGCTTCGCATCACGCGTGGAGCCGCCCTTCTCGGGGAAGAACGCCTCCGGATCGGTCTGGGCACAGAGTGCGTCGGTCTGCCAGGCGAGCGGATTGTCTTCTTCCGCATCGATGTTGCGGCGTACCCCCGGAACCCCCAGTTGAACCGGATCGACGAACCAGTCGTCGGGAACGCCGGAACGGAATTGCGAAACCGTCATGTCGTTCTCACCCCCCGTGATCCTGCTCCACGCTGGTGCGTGTTGTACGGCTAATTACACCCGTGTAGTTCGACGAGGTCAAGTCGCAGATAGTAAATGCTCAACCGTCTCTTGAAGCTTCACGACGCGCCGACGGCGTGTCGCTCTGTCATAACGGTCCGATGAGAACGCGATGAGGCGGCGGAGAGGCTCAGCGCGTCAGCGTCCGGGAAGGGCGATGAAGAGCTCGCCCCCACCCCGCACGCGCAGGCCGCCCTCGTTCGGAGTGACGAGCACGGCCGCGCCCGGCGAGAGCGTGGTGGCCTCCTCGCTGGCCAGTCCCACCACCGCCGGCGCACCCGTGGTCGCGACCGCGATCGCCGGACCCTCGAGCGCCACCTCGACGCCCTCGGCGCTCGGCGAGACCGCGAGCAGCGCGAAGTCGGCGACCGGGACGTCGTACCGGCGCACGCCCGCCGCGACCTCGCGCGGCCGGATCACGGGGGGCAGCCCCGGCGTCGGATCGAGCACGCTGACGAGCTCTGCCGCATCGACGTGCTTGGGGGTGAGGCCGCCACGCAGGACGTTGTCGCTCGCCGCCATCAGCTCGACGCCGAGGCCTTCGAGATAGGCGTGCAGCACGCCCGCAGGAACGAAGAGCCCCTCGCCGCGCTGCAGGGTCACGAGGTTCATGAGGAGCGCGACGACGATTCCGGGGTCGCCGGGGAACGCCGCGTCCAGTGTGCGTGCGAGTGCGAGCTCGGCGGCGAACTCGTCGGACTCGGCGGTGACCGCCGCGGCGATCACGTCGCGTGCGGCGTCGGCGCCGTCGGACAGCAGCCAGCCGATGACGGTCGCGAGCGAGGCATCCGGCGCATCCAGACGCTCGGCGAGCGGCGCGGCACCCGGCCCCAGCTCTGCGACGAGGCGTCGTGTCGCCGCCAGGTCGCGAAGACCCGCGAGCGCGCGGAACTGGTCGCTCAGCGCGACGATGAGCTCGGGCTTGTGGTTCGCGTCGCGATAGGTGCGATCGCCGGCGTCGCGCGGGATGCCCGCGGCCTCCTCGCGCGCGAAGCCCTCCTCGGCCTGAGCCTTCGAGGGGTGAGCCTGGATGGAGAGAGCGGATGCTGCGGCCAGCAGCTTGAGCAGGTACGGCAGCGGTCCGCCGACACCCGATGCGGCGCCCTCGTTCGCGATCCACTGGTCGAGCGTGCGGCCGTCGGCGGTCTCGGACGGATCGCCGGGGTGGTCGCCGAACCACACCTCCGCCTCGGGGCGACCGGACGCCTCGCGCCCCTCGAGATCGGCGAGCAGGGAGGTCGAGCCCCAGGCGTAATCACGGGGGTCGTTCGCGAGCGGGATCAGCACCCGAACAGCCTAGCCAGACAGGGGGAACCTGGCCCCGCCCTCCCCGTCCACCCCGCCCTCCCCCGCTCGTTGAGCGAGCGAGGTCGGATCCGACCAGGTTCGCACCCGCCCCCGCTCGTTGAGCGAGCGAAGCGAGTCGAAACGCCCGGGGTACCCTGAGAGCGATGGCCGTCCATTCGAAGCATCCGGCGTCGGCGCCGCCGGAACCGCCGGTCCGCGAGAAGACCGGCCACCTCATGCTGCGCGGCTGGTGCATCTTCGTGCTGTTCATGTCACTGTCGGGCACGGCGTGGGTGAACGCGTTCGGTCAGACGGCGGCGACGGTCATCACGATCGCCGGCGGCGTTCTCTCCGTCGTGCTGTGGATCGTGCTGCGGCCGCCCGTGCAGTGGCGGCGACTCCCCTGGTTCGTCGTCGCCTACGTCGCGTGGGCGACCCTGTCGCTGACGTGGTCGGCCTGGCCCGGAACGACCGCGCTCACCCTGCTCCTCCTGTGGATCACCACGCTGCAGGCGCTCTTCATCGGCAGCGTGCTGACCTGGCGCGAGCTCGTGCGCGCCGCCGCCTCTGCACTCAAATGGGTGATGGCGCTCTCCTTCGTGTTCGAGCTGTGGGTCTGGGTGTTCATCCGCGGGCCGATCATGCCCGGCTGGATCATCGAAAAGGCCGACGATCCGATCGAGTACTGGTCGCGCGGCAACCTGTTCGAGTGGGACAAGCGCATCCAGGGCATCATGGGCAACGCCAATCTGCTCGCCCCGGTGGCTCTGCTGGCGATCATCGTGTTCGGCATCCGTCTCGCCTCCGGCGCCCCGCGACGCACCTTCCTGTGGATCTGGATCGGGCTGTCGGCCTTCCTGTTCGTGCGCGCCGGGTCGGCCACCGCATACCTCACCGCTGCCGCGGTGGTCGTCGTGCTGGTCACGGTGCTGCTGATGAGGACGGCGACGAGACCCGGCGAGCGCACCAAGTACTACGTCGCCTACGTCGTCGTGGGCCTCGGTGGCCTGCTGGCCCTGTGGCTCGCGCGCGACGTGATCTTCTCGTCCCTGGGCCGCAGCGCCGACCTCACGGGCCGCGAGGGCATCTGGGAGGAGGTGCTGGCGCGCACCGGCGAACGCCCGTGGACCGGGTGGGGCTTCGCGACTCCCTGGGTCACGGCCGACCCGGCGTTCGACATCCGCATCATCGACCACGGGCAGCTCGTCATGCAGGCCCACAACATGTGGGTCGATGTCTCGATGCAGCTCGGCATCATCGGTGTCGTGCTGCTCGCGCTCCTCTACTTCGCGTTCGTCTGGCGCGCATGGTTCTTCGCGATCGACAGGCCGCGGTGGGACCTCCGCGCCGATCGCCCCTACTCGCCCCTGACGCTGCTGCCCACGCTGGTGGGCGCCATCCTCCTCGTCCAGGGAATGGCCGAGTCGAGCCCGCTGCTGCTGTGGGGCTGGCTCTTCCTCGCGATGCTCGGCTCGAAGATCAAGCAGTCGCCCCATGTCGGGGTGGGGCCCGCTGAGGAGACGGTCGCGATCGAGCGTGGCGAGGCCGTCGCGCGTGACGAACCCGGCGGACGCGAGCCGGGGACTGCCGCGGCCACGGCGGACCGCCGGCCCCGGGCTTCAGGGCGCGGCGCGTGACCGACTCGCCGCATGCCGCAGCGCCCGGGTGGCTGGGCACACTGCTGGCCTCGGCATCCTTCGCCCGCGCATTCACCCTCGTCGTCTTCGCCACCGTCTTCTCGGCCTACGCGATCGAGCGGATCGCGGGCCGCGTCACCTACGTCACCATCGTCACCGGGCTCTGCGTCTTCGGTCTCGCCGTGATGATCTCGCGCCGCCGCGAGCTCTCGCTGCTGCGGCTCGTGCCGACGACGGTCCTGATGTTCATCGCCTGGGCGTTCGCCAGCATCTTCTGGTCGAGCGATACCACCACCTCGTTCTGGAACTGGGTGTCGATGGCGGCGCTCGCGTTCCTCGCGGTCGTCATCGGCCACGTCCGTGACACGCTGCAGACCGTGCGCGCTCTCGGTGATGTGCTGCGCGTGCTCCTCGGCGTCTCGCTCGCGCTCGAGGTGCTCTCGGGCATCCTGCTCGATGTCCCGTTCACGTTCCTCGGCATCCAGGGCAGGATCGCCGAGCTCGGACCGGTGCAGGGGATCTTCGGCACGCGCAACCTGCTCGGGTTCGTCGCCATCATGGCGCTCATCACCTTCCTCATCGAGTACCGCACGCAGTCGGTGCCTCCCGGCGTCTCGGTGGCGTCGGTGGTCCTGGCGGGAGGCCTTGCCGCTCTGAGCGACTCCCCCACCGTCGTCGTGCTCGCCCTGGGCGTCGGACTGGCCGTCGGCGCCCTCGCCCTCGTGCGCCACACCCGCCCCGAGCGCCGCGCCGGCCTGCAGCTCGCTCTCGGCGCCCTGGTCGTGGTCGGAGTGGTCGTGGGCTACACGGCACGGCACCAGATCATCGCGCTGCTCGGCGCCGGCACCGACTTCTCGATGCGCGTCGAGCTGTGGAACTTCATGGTCGACATCCTCCGTCAGAAGCCCGTGCAGGGCTTCGGCTGGTTCGGCGCCTGGGACCGGGGCGAGTACCCCTTCAACGCCATCAACTTCTGGCTCGACAAGGATCACGCCACCGGGTTGAACGCGTACTTCGATGTGGCGCTGCAGCTCGGCTGGGTCGGGTTGGTGCTGTTCCTCGCGCTGGGGGCGCTGGCTCTGGGGCGGTCGTGGCTGGTCGCGGGCGAGCGGCGGTCGGTCGTCTACGCGTGGACGCCGTTGATGCTCGTGGCGCTCCTCGTGGACTCGATGTTCGAGAGCTTCACGCTCACAGGGCTCGGGTGGCTGATGCTCGTGCTGTGCGCGGTGCGCGCGGGCCAGTCGCGTTCGTGGCGCGAGACTCTGGACCGCGGGACGGATGCTGGGGATGGGGGTTCTGCGGAGGGGTCAGGGCTGCCGCACGCCCAGGGAGAAACCGCTTGATTCGCGAAGCCGGTCGATCGTCGGTATAAGGGAGCCAGCGGTCAGCCAGCAGATCGCCCCAGATCCGCCAGGGCTTCGGCGGCAAGGAACCCGGTCGCTCCGATCTTGCTCAGATCCAGCACGCTGTAACGCGGCCGCGGCGCGACGGGCACAGACGAGCCTGCGAAGTACTCCTCGCTGGAGACGCCGCTCACCCGCGCCGGGTCATAACCGCCCGCAGCGAACACGCGCCTGGCGACTTCAGCCCAGCTCATGGGCTCGCCGCTCCCGCTGAGGTTGTAGGTGCCGAACGAGGCCCCTGTGTCCAGGAGATGGCGGATGCCTCTTGCAAGTTCGACCGCGGGGGTGAGCCGTCCGATCTGGTCATCGACGACACGCGGATCGACGCCGCGCTCGGCGAGTGAAGCCATCGTGCGAACGAAGTTGTCGCCGTCGCCGATCACCCAGGACGTCCGGACGACGTAGTGGCGCGCGAGCGCACTCACGATTGAGTCGCCGGCCGCCTTGGTCTGACCGTAGACGCCGAGTGGGCAGACCGGGTCGTCTTCGCGGTAAGGGCGGTCGAGTGTGCCGTCGAAAACATAGTCGCTCGACACGTGTACAAGAGTGATGCCGTTGGCTGCGGCGACGCGCGCCAGATTCGCCACGCCCGTGACGTTCGCGGACCAGGCGTCGCGGCGGCCCTCCTCGGTCTCTGCGCGATCTACGGCTGTGTATGCGGCCGCGTTGATGATCGCGCCGTAGTCGCGCCATCGGCGTGCACCGACTAGCTCCGGCGCGGTGACATCGAGGTCGCTCCGGGTCGCGAACTCGACATGATTCACACCGGCGAAGGCCACCCGCAGAGCCCGACCGAGTTGGCCGTCCGCTCCAACGACGAGCACTCCTCGCGGCCGGACGGGAGTGACATCGGCCATTCTCGGGTGCTCCAAGTCCTTCGCGGAGACCTCCGCCTCCTCGAGCGGGATCGGCCAGCCGATGGCAACGGTCTCGTCCGCGAGGTTGAGGAAGGAGTATCGGGCCTCGGGCGACCAGTGGTCGTTCACGAGGTACGTGTACGCGGTGTCGGGCTCGAGCGTCTGATACGAATTGCCCACGCCACGGGGGACGAAGATCGCACGCGAAGGGTCGAGCTCAGCGGTATAGACCATGCCGAATGTGGGACCTTCCCGCAGGTCGACCCAGGCGCCGAAGATCCTCCCTGTGGCGACCGACACCCACTTGTCCCAGGGCTCGGCATGGATCCCACGCGTTGTGCCGACCGCGTCATTGAACGAGATGTTGTTCTGCACAGGACCGAAGTCCGGCAACCCAAGCGCTGTCATCTTCTCGCGCTGCCAGTTCTCCTTGAACCAGCCGCGCGAGTCGCCGTGGACGGGAAGATCGAAGACGACGAGGCCGGGAATGGTGGTCGACACGGGCGTCAGTGGCCCGCCGAATGCGATCATCACTGGCCCTTCGATGCGTAGAAGGCCTCGACACCATCCTTGGACGCGGCCCACCATGCCTCGTGGTCGCGATACCACGCGATCGTCGCCGCGAGCCCTTGCTCAAAGTTCCCATACGAGGGTGCCCAGCCGAGCTCCGTGCGCAGCTTGGTCGAGTCGATCGCGTAACGCAGGTCATGTCCAGCTCGGTCGGTGACGTGTTCGTAATCGTCGGTCGGCCGGCCCATGAGGCCGAGGATGACCTCGACGACGTCCTTATTGCTCCGCTCGCCGTCGGCACCGATGAGATACGTCTCGCCGACTACGCCGCGGTCGAGGATGGTGAGAACCGCCGACGAGTGATCGTCGGCATGGATCCAGTCGCGCACGTTCTCACCCGCGCCGTAGAGCTTCGGACGGATGCCGCGGATCACGCTCGTGATCTGCCGTGGGATGAACTTCTCGACGTGCTGGTAGGGGCCGTAGTTATTCGAGCAGTTGGAGATCGTGGCCCGGAGACCGAACGAACGCACCCATGCCCGCACCAGGAGATCGGAGCCCGCCTTGGTTGAAGAGTATGGCGAAGACGGGTTGTAGGGAGTCTGCTCCGTGAATCGCGCCGGGTCATCCAGTTCGAGATCGCCGTACACTTCGTCGGTCGAGATGTGGTGCAAGCGGCGATCGTGCTTCCTCGCCGCCTCGAGCAAAGTGTAGGTGCCGACAATGTTCGTGTCGACGAAAGGTCGGGGATCGTGCAATGAGTTGTCGTTGTGCGACTCGGCGGCATAGTGCACGACCGCGTCAACGCGCGAGAACAGATCATCAACGAGGGCCGCATCGGCGATGTCGCCGTGGACAAAGTCGAGCCGATCGGCAGGCAGCCCCTCGAGGGACGCCAGGTTGCCGGCGTATGTCAGCTTGTCCAGGACGGTGATGTGATCGTCCGTGTTCGTGAGGACATGATGGACGAAGTTGGAGCCGATGAAACCGGCACCCCCAGTGACGAGTAGTCGGCGCATCAACGTCCTCTCTCCAACAGTTCGATGAGATATGCGCCGTAGCCGGATTTCACCAGCGCCTCGGCTCGCACACGGAGCTCATCGTCCGAGAGGAACCCTTGACGCCATGCGACTTCCTCCGGCACGCCGATCTTCATCCCGGTCCGTCGCTCCATGGTGCGGACGTAGTCCGCGGCGTCGGTCATCTGATCGAAGGTACCCGTATCGAGCCACGCGGTGCCACGCGGCAGCACCTCGACCGCGAGGGCGCCGCGTTCAAGGTAGGAACGATTGACATCAGTGATCTCGTACTCGCCGCGAGCGCTCGGGCGGAGCGTGCGGGCTACGTCGATGACATCGTTGTCGTAGAAGTAGAGACCAGGGACCGCATAATTGCTCTTGGGCGCAGAGGGCTTCTCCTCCAGCGATACGGCTCGACCGTCGCTGTCGAACTCGACGACGCCGTACGCCCCGGGATCGGCCACCCAGTACGCGAACACGGCGCCGCCCTCGACATCTGCGAACCGGGCCAGTTGCGTGCCGAGTCCGGGCCCGTAGAGGAGATTGTCGCCGAGGACGAGTGCGACTTTCTCGTTGCCGATGAACTCTGCGCCGATCGTAAATGCCTGTGCGAGACCATCCGGGGAGAGTTGCTGCGCGAAGGTGAGCGAGATCCCGAATTGGGACCCGTCACCGAGCAGTCGGGCGAAATGCGCGGCGTCGTGGGGCGTCGTGATAATGAGGATGTCGCGGATGCCCGCCAGCATGAGCGTCGACAACGGGTAGTAGACCATCGGCTTGTCGTAGACCGGGATCAGCTGCTTCGACACCCCAAGGGTGATCGGGTGCAGTCGCG
Organism: Microbacterium sp. Soil_C_42; assembly: GCF_057656735.1. Lineage (NCBI taxonomy): Bacteria > Bacillati > Actinomycetota > Actinomycetes > Micrococcales > Microbacteriaceae > Microbacterium > Microbacterium sp. Soil_C_42. The sequence goes on along the minus strand of NZ_JBDGJU010000009.1, from coordinate 113,494 downwards.
TGCCGGAGCCCCCAGCCAGAATGATTCCCTTCACCCGGCCATCGTTCCATAGATCGGTTGCGGCCCTGTTTCGCACACGTCTAGGGAGCGCTAGAGGTGGCAGGGTAGGCTTCTCTCCGGCCCGACGTCCCGGCGCCAGCCACCCTTTTTTCGGAGATCCTCCCCGTGACCCACGTTCCGTCCGCCGCGCAGTTCGACCCCGCCTCCGCGACCATCGCCGTCGTGACCTACAACCGGTCTGGCCTCCTGTCGCGTCTGCTGACGAGCCTCACCACGATGGACCCGAAGCCCGGACATATCGTCGTCATCGACAACGCGTCGACCGACGACACGACCGACGTGGTGGAGTCGTTCCGGGAGAGTCTCGAGCCCTCGACGCTCGTGTACCGGCGCCTGGACACCAACACCGGTGGATCGGGTGGCTTCAGCGAGGGCATGCGCGTCGCGTACGAGCTGGGCTCCGAGTGGATCTGGCTGATGGACGACGACGTCGAGGTCCTTCCCGACGGCCTCGCCAAGATGGGCAAGTGGGCTCCCCGCTTCAAGAGCATCCAGGGCCGCCGCTACGACTACGACGGCAGCGCGTTCTACTGGCAGTACCGCGTCGCAGAGCCCCTCGGCATCCCGATCCCCTTCGCTCCCGCCGAGTTCGACGAGTCTGGTTACAAGCCCATGAACTCCGGGTGTTTCGAGGGAATGTTCATCCACCGCGACATCGTGCAACAGATCGGCCTGCCCGACCCGCGGTTCTTCATCTACTGGGACGACCAGATGTACGGCTGGCTGGCGTCTCGCAAGACCCAGTCGGTGATCGTCGACGAGTTCGTGCTGCGCCGCACGCGCGAGATCAAGCAGTGGGACATGGGCATCCGCCACATGAACGCGTCGAGCAACGCGTACCGGTACTACATCATGCGCAACCGCGCGTACATCAAGAAGTACTATCGCTCGCTCGACGTCTACAACCCGTTCCTGTTCGGCCTCGGCACCAGCCTGACGTTCGGCAAGGAGCTCATCCGTCTGGTGTTCGTGGAGCGCACGCTCCGCGGCACGTCGAATCTGTTCCGCGGTCTTCGTGACGGACGCAAGATCGCGAAGGATGCCTCTTGGCAGCCGATGCCGCCGCTCGAGGCCGCCACGACTACCGGTCGTTGAGCGAGCGAGGAACGAGCGAGACGAAACGCATTCAGACGCCCGTCGGGTAGTCGGAGTTGTAGCGGTCGAGCACCTCGTTGATCGGGGCATCCATCGCCAGACGGTGCTTGTCGAGGTAGAGACCGCGCGTGCAGAAGCGGCGCAGGTCGCGCTCGCTATGGGAGACGAAGAAGAGCGTGCGCCCATCGGCGAGGAGCTCGTCGATGCGCTTGTAGCACTTCTCACGGAACGCCTTGTCACCGACCGCGAGCACCTCGTCGACGAGGAGGATGGGCTCCTCGAGCTGTGACACGACGGCGAACGCCAGGCGCACCTTCATGCCGTTGCTGAGGTGCTTGTACGGTGTGTCGACGAAGTCCTCGAGCTCGGCGAAGTCGATGATGCCATCGAAGCGGCGGGCGACTTCGGCCTTCGACATCCCGTGCAGCCCTGATGTCAGTCGTACGTTCTCTCGGACCGTGAGGTCGCCGACGAAACCGCCGGTGATCTCGATGAGCGGTGCCACCCCGCCGTTGACCGAGACAGTGCCCTCGTCCGCGAGAAGCACACCGGCGACGAGCTTGAGAAGCGTGGACTTGCCCTGGCCGTTGCGGCCGACCACGCCGATCGATTCACCTGGCCTCACGTCGAAGCTGACGTCGCGGAGAGCCCAGAACTCCCCCGGCTTCGAACGGCGCGTCGAGTCGGAGAAAAGGTCCTTGATGCTCCGCCGCCCCCGCCGGTTGCGGCGGAAGCGCACACCGAGGCCTTGCACCTCGATCGCGAGACCGGATGCCGTCATCACAACTCCTTGAGCACGGGGCGTTCGAGCCGCCGGAAGACGAGGACTCCGAGGGCGAGGAAGAGGAACGACATGACCGCGCCTATGCCGATCACCCACGGATCCCACTCATCGGCGAAGAATCCGACCCGGTAAAGGGCGAGAATACCCGACAGCGGATTGAACGCCGCGAGCGTCTCGAAGGCGCCCGGGAGGTCCTCGACGCCGTAGATCACCGGTGACGCGTAGAACAAGGCGCGCAGGATGAGCTTCGTGGTGCGCTCGAGGTCCGTCCACATCACGCAGAGCGGAGCGACGAGAAGCCCGAGCCCGACGAGCAGCACGGCCTGCAGGGCGATCGCAACGGGAATCCAGAGCAGGCCCCAGCTGAGCTGAGCGGGGTGCTCGGAGAACGCGGAGAAGACGATGAAGAGCGCGAGCACGGGCAGCGAGCACAGGAACTCGATGCCCTTGCTGAGCACGATGCGGTTCACCCAAATGGAGCGCGGGATCGCTGTGGACCTGACGAGGCGCGCGTCCTTGTTGAACGCGCGCGTGAAGTCCGATACCGATGAGTTGAACCACACCCACGGCAGCAGCGCGGTGATGAGGAAGACGATGTAGGGCTCGTGCCCGACCGTGCGCTGGAACACCTGCGTGAACACGAACCAGTAGATCGCGCTCATCACGAGCGGATCGAGGATCGACCACAGATACCCGAGGGCGCTGGTGGCGTAGCGCACCTTGAGATCGCGCGCCGACAGCAGCCACAGCGAGTGGAGGTAGCGCCGCGGCGATCCGGGGGCGCCGACGGCGGCTGTGGTCACGATGACGATCTTAGGCGGCTTCCATAGGAACATCTGAACCAGAACAACCCCCATCGGGAACAGGCGCCGTGTCCGCGCCCGCTCAGGCGGAAGCCATGTCGAGGAGGAGTCGTGTTCGGTCAGGTGCGCCGTTCGGATGAAATCTAGGCTCTCGCCCCGTTGACGACCCCATTGTCGGCGACGGTTGAAAACGAGGCCATAGCGACGGGGTGGTTTCCAGTGACCGTCGCAACGAGGACCACTCGAAAGGTGTTCTCGTATGTCTACTCGTCGTGTTCCGAAAGGGCCGGGCCGTCGGCCAATGACGGACAAGCGTCGGCAGTTCTTGGAGTTGCTTGCGCAGGGCTGGTCAGTGCGTGGCGCGTGCAGAGAGCTCGGGATCGGCCGGTCGTCCGGCAACAACTGGAAGAACGGGTCGATGGTTCGTCAGAAGGATGGCACCGTCAAGTTCGTGCCACCGCTCGAGCCGCTCGCCGTCCGCACGATCTCGCCAAGGTTCCTGTCCGAGGACGAGCGGGTCCAGATAGCCGATCTCGCAAGCCGAGGCTTGGGGCCGACCGCGATCGGGCAGGCGATGGGGCGGGCGCCGTCGACGATCAGTCGTGAGCTGCGCCGCAACTTGCATCCGTCCGGGCAGTATCGCCCGTTCCACGCGCACTCCGCTGCCGCAACCCGACGACGCCGTACTCGGTCCCTCAAGCTGAGTTCCGATCCCGGGCTGCGCTCGTTCGTGCTCGACAGGCTGAGGGAGCGGTGGAGCCCGCAGCAGATTGCCAGGGCGCTGCGGCGCGCACATCCGGACGATCCGACGCAGAGGGTGGCAACGGAGACGATCTATCAGGCTGTCTACCGGCCCGCGTCCGGCATCATCCGCAAGCCGGCGCCATCACCGCTGCGAACCGGACGCGATCATCGTCGTGGTCAAAGCCGCCAGGTCCGCACACGGCGGCGATTCGCTCAGCCCATGCTCTCCGTCCACGATCGCGGTTTCGAGCCGACCGACAGACCAGTCGCCGGGCATTGGGAGGGGGACCTCATCGTTGGTCCTCACAACCGCTCCGCGATCGGCACCCTCGTCGAACGGCAGACCCGGTACGTGAAGCTTCTGCACCTTCCGGCGCACAACTCGACCGAGCTGCTCGGCGCACTCGTCAGCACCCTCAACGAGCTGCCTCCATCACTGCGGCAGACCGTGACGTGGGATCAGGGCACCGAGATGGCCCGGCACCTCGAGATCACCGAGGCGAAAGGGACGAAGATCTACTTCTGCGACTCGGCCAGTCCGTGGCAGCGAGGGTCGAACGAGAACACGAACGGGCTCCTCCGGCAGTACTTCCCGAAGTCGACCAACCTTGCCGTACACAGCCGACGCGACCTCGCGCGGGTCGAAGACGAACTCAACCGCCGACCTCGAATGCCCCTCGGCGATCAAACCCCAGCGGAGCTCTTCGCGGCCCTGCTAACCTCCCAAAATCCCCCCTCGTTGCGATGACCGCTGGAATACAAGACGTCGCAATGGCCTGCTTTTCGAGCGTCGTCGACACCCATAGCGTTCGCGTGTCTATCCAAGTCGCCTCGTACTACAGCGACGGACCAGTCTCGATCTCGATCTCGATCTCGATCTCGATTGCGATCGCCTTCGCCGCAACGACATGCGTGACCGATCCCGGACGTCGTGGAGCAAGGCGACTCGCCCATCTCGCCAAGCTGCACGCGTCTGACGCTCTCAACGGCATCCCGCGAGACACCACGGTGTTCGGCGGCACGAGCTTCCCGGTCGGCGTGCTCTGGTCGTTCCGGCGGGAACGCACCTTCTCTCTCCGACCCAGCCGGTGCAAGTGCTGATGATCCCGCCGATGGCCGTAGTCGGCGATGGTGATCGCCGTCACGGACTGCATTGTCGGCTGGATCCTCACCGATCCGGCCCTGTCGTTCATCCGCTACGCATCTTCATCGGAGCCTGCACGCGTTTTACTGGAACCACGTCTGCGGGGCACTCGGCTTCGCCCGCGTTCGAATTCAGCGTCGGCGCCGCCGCCCCAGTGATCGAGATCACTGTGAGCGTCGCGGTCGCCGCGGCTCCGCGTTGCGGCAGCCCCCGCGTCAGCCGGTCGTGGGATGAAGTAGGACCTGTGCACCGTTCTCGCGCGCCGATGCGAGCATCGCTTCAACTACCTCCAGCACATGCACCGCCTCGTCCATCGTCGACAGTTCCGTGTCGGCTCCGTGGACGGCAGCGACGAACGCTTCGAGCTCGGCACGCAGAGGCTCCTTCTTGGGGAAGGCGAACCGGGTCACGTCGCCCTCGGAGACCCCCCTGAAGACGGACGCGGACTCCCACTCGAGCGCGGCGGTGCCATTGGCGTGGAGGGTCAGGTCACCCGCGGCCGTGTCGGCGATGTAGGTTCCACGCTCCCCCGTGACCACGGTGAGGCGTTCCTTCATCGGACTCAGCCAGTTCACCAGGTGATTGACGATGACCCCGTTGTCGAGCCGACCCGTCACGGCGATCATGTCTTCGAACGATCGACCGCTCTTGAAGGCAGTGTGAGCCGAGACGCTCCGGTACTCCGATCGCGCGACCCACGAGGTCAGGTCGACATCGTGGGTGCCGAGGTCCTTCGCGACGCCGACGTCGCCGATCCGCGCGGGGAAGGTACTCTGCCGTCGGGTCGCGATCTGATAGACGGCGCCGATCTCGCCGGCGTCCAGGCGGAGGCGCAGCTGCTGCAGGGCCGGGTTGAAGCGCTCCACGTGTCCTACCGCCCCCACCAGTCCGGCGGCGCGGAAGCGGGCGCTCATCTCGCGGCCCAGACCACTGTCGTCGGCGATCGGCTTCTCGACCAGGGCGTGCACACCCGCGTCGGCGAGGGCGAACGCGGCAGCGGCGTGGAACCGCGTCGGGATCGCGACGACCGCGATGTCGATCCGCTCGCGGATCAGGGCTTCCGTGTCCGCGAGGATCGGCAGACCGCCGGCGACACGATGCGGGTCGCCGCCCGGATCCGCGACGGCGACGAGATCGACCCCGTTGAGATCGCGCAGGATGCGGGCGTGGTGGCGGCCCATCATCCCGACGCCGATGAGGCCGGCACGCAGGTTGGCCATCAGCTTCCCGCCGCTGCCAGTGTGTTGACCGCGTGGACGATCCGGTCGAGGTCATCCTGCGTAAGGGAAGGGTGAACCGGCAGCGAGAGCACCTCGTGCGCCGCCCGCTCCGTCTCCGGCAGTTCGAGGCCCGGGGCGAAGGGCGCCAGCGACGGCAGCCGATGGTTGGGAATGGGGTAGTAGACGCCACTGCCGACGCTGTACTCCTCCTTGAGCGCGCGCACCAGGCCGTCGCGATCCTCGGGTACCCGGATCGTGTACTGGTGATAGACGTGAGTGGCGTCTGCGGCTACGTGTGGCACGACGACTCCGCGCAGGTGCGCGTCGAGGAAGGCGGCGTTCGCGCGCCGCGCGGCCGTCCACGCGTCGACCTTGGTCAGCTGGACGCGGCCGATCGCCGCGTGGATGTCGGTCATCCGCGCGTTGAAACCGATCACCTCGTTCTCGTACTGCCGCTCCATGCCCTGATTGCGCAGCAGGCGCACACGCCGCGCAGTCTCGGCATCGGCCAGGACGACCATCCCGCCCTCACCGCTCGTCATGTTCTTCGTGGGGTAGAGCGAGAACATCGCCATCGCGCCGAAGGTTCCGACCGGACGCTGCCCGATGGCGGCGCCGTGCGCCTGCGCCGCGTCCTCGTAGAGTTCGACACCGCGGCGCGTCGCAAGAGCCGAGAGCTCGTCCATGCGCGCCGGGTGGCCATACAGATGCACCGGGAGGATGCCCCGGGTGCGGTATGTGATCGCAGCCTCCACGGCGGCGGGGTCGAGCGTGAACGTCTCGGGCTCGATGTCCGCGAAGACGGGTGTGGCTCCCGTGAGCGCCACGGAGTTCGCCGTCGCAGCGAAAGTGAACGAGGGAACGATCACCTCGTCGCCGGGTCCGACGCCGGCCGCCAGCAGGCCGAGGTGGAGGCCGGCGGTGCCCGAGTTCACGGCGACGGTCGGACGACCGTCGACGAAGTGGGCGGAGAACTCCGACTCGAAGGAGGCCACCTCCGGGCCTTGAGCAACCATGCCGCTCAGGAGGACGCGATCGACGGCTGCGCGCTCCTCCTCGCCGATGATCGGTCTTGCTGCGGGGATGAAGTCAGTCACTCGTCCTCCAATGAGAGCACGCCCTCGGTCTCGGTGTAGTGGCGGCCGGTGCGGGGGCAGGTCCATCGGCCGGGTGCGTCCTCGGTGAGCGGCACACCGGCTTCGCCGACCCAGCCGATCCGCCGGGCGGGCACGCCGGCGACCAGTGCGAACGCCGGGACGTCGCGCACCACGACGGCTCCGGCCGCCACGGTGGCCCAGCGGCCGATCGTGACCGGTGCGACGCAGACGGCGCGCGCGCCGATGGAGGCACCCGTCTCGATCGTCACACCCACGGCCTCCCAGTCGTCGGCTCCCTTGAGGGTTCCGTCGGGTCCGATCGCGCGAGGGTGGGTGTCGTTGGTGAGCACGACCGCCGGGCCGATGAACACGCCGTCACCGAGGGTCGCCGGCTCGTAGACCAGCGCGTAGTTCTGAACCTTGCAGTTGTCGCCCATACGCACGCCCGTGCCGACGTACGCGCCCCTGCCGATGATGCAGTTGCGCCCGAGGTGCGCGCCCTCGCGAAGCTGCGCGAGGTGCCAGATGGAGGATCCGTCGCCGATCACGGCGTCGGCGGCGACGTCGGCGGACTCCGCCACCCGGTAGGCGGCGTGCGCATCACCCGCCGCGCGCGCGTTCGGATCCGCGTTCACGCGCGCCATTCCACGGTGTCCAGCGCGTGGCCGCGGCCACTCGCCAGCGCGGCCAGGTCGTGATCGACCATGATCTCCGCCAGACGAGGGGCGGTGACCTCCGGACGCCAGCCCAGGTCCCTTTCGGCCAGTCCGTAGTCGCCGATGAGCGCGTCGACCTCGGTCGGACGCAGGTAGCGCTCGTCGAATCGGACGTACTTCTCCCAATCCAGACCGACGCGAGAGAACGAGAACTGCAGGAAGTCGCGCACGGTGTAGGCCGTGTTGGTGGCCACCACGTAGTCCTGCGGTGTGTCGTGCTGCAGCATCCGCCACATGGCCTCGACGTACTCGGGCGCATAGCCCCAGTCGCGCACGGAATCGAGGTTCCCCATGAAGAGCTCACTCTGCTCGCCTGCAGCGATCCGCGCGACGGCCCGGGTGATCTTGCGAGTGACGAACGTCTCACCCCGACGCGGCGACTCGTGGTTGAAGAGGATGCCGTTGACCGCGAACAGGTCGAACGCCTCGCGGTAGTTCTTCGTGATCCAGTAGGAGTACACCTTCGCAGCACCGTAGGGCGATCGGGGGTAGAACGGCGTGGACTCGTTCTGCGGCGGCGGCGTCGCGCCGAACATCTCGGAGCTGCTCGCCTGATAGAAGCGGCAGTCGATGCCGGCGACGCGGACGGCTTCGAGCAGACGGACGCTGCCGAGTCCGGTGGTGTCGGCGGTGTACTCCGGCTCGTCGAAGCTCACCCGCACGTGCGACTGCGCTGCGAGGTTGTACACCTCGTGCGGCTGAATCGCACTCAGCAGCGTCACCAGCCGAGACCCGTCGGTGAGGTCGCCATAGTGCAGGGTGAGGCGGTGACCGGGACTGTGCGGGTCTTCGAACAGGTGGTCGATGCGAACGGTGTTGAAAGTCGAGGCCCGGCGGATGAGGCCGTGCACCTCGTAGCCCTTCGAGAGGAGGAGCTCGGCAAGGTAGCTGCCGTCCTGGCCGGTGATCCCGGTGATGAGCGCGCGTCGGGGAGCCGTATCGGTCATGCGGAGGTATGCCCTATCTGTCTCTCGGCGTCAGACGCCGTCGATCGCGGTGGCGAGCAGTTCGAGCTCGCCCGGGATCGGGTAGTGATGGTTGCCGACGAAGAGCCCGTCGACATGGATGCGGTCGGCCGCGGGAAGCGACTCGGGCACCTCTGCCCGCAGGTGACTCATCACGGGGTTGCGGGCGAAGTTGCCGGCGACGATCGGACGCGACTCGATGCCCGCTTCGCCGAGGGCCTTCACGACATCTGCGCGACGACCCGAAAGGCGTCCTTCGAGGATGAACGAGAAGCCGAACCAGCTGCTCGCGCCGTTCTCGCGCTGGATCCGGACGTCGGAGCGGCCACCGAAGATCTCGGCGAACCGCGCGGCGTTGGCACGCCGACCGGCGACGAGCTCCGGCAGCTTCGCGAGCTGGTGCCGGCCCAGGGCGCCGGACATCTCCAGCGGTCGCACGTTGTATCCGGGGAGGACGAACCGGAAGAGGTCGTCGAAGAGATCCCCGGTCTTGGGGTGGATGAGGTTCTCCGCAGGCAGTTCTCGCGTCCATCCGTGTGCCCGGAGCGAGACCGCCGCCTGGTAGGTGTACTCGTCGTCGGTCGTGACGAGCCCGCCCTCCATGGTGGAGATGTGGTGCGAGAAGAACGAGCTGTAGGTGCCGGCGAGGCCGAAGGTGCCGGCGCTGCGCCCGTCGAGCGTCGCTCCGAGGGACTCGCAGTTGTCCTCCAACAGGATCAGTCCGTTGTCGGAGGCGAGGTCGGACAGTCTCACCAGGTCCGCGGGATTGCCCAGCAGGTTGACGGCGAGAATCGCCTTCGTCGTGGGAGTGATCGCCGCAGCGACCAGCTCAGGATCCATGTTCAGCGTGTCGAGGTCGACGTCGACGAATCGCAGCGTGAGCCCGAGCTGATGCACGGGATAGTACGTCGTCGCCCAGGAGACCGCGGGGACGATGATCTCGTCGCCCGGGTTCAGGTCCACGCCGGGGTTGACGACCGCCGCCGCGAGCGCGATGAGGTTCGCGCTGCTGCCGGAATTGACCATGACGGCGTGCTTCGCCCCGAGCGCGGCGGCGAACTCCTCCTCGAAGGCCCGCACCTGCGGTCCCATCGTGAAGCGACCGCTCGCGATGACGTCCTGCAGCGCCCCGTACTCGGCGTCGTCCCACGTGGTCGTGGCCAGCGGGTAACGGATACTCACGTCAGTGAACCTTCCTTTGCAGTCTCCAGCGTTCGCAGGTAGGCCTCGTAGGACCGTCGCATGCCTTCGCGAAGCGTCGTCGACGCGGCCCAGCCGAAATCTGCGGCGAGCGATGAATCCATGAGCTTCTGCCTCATGCCGGCAGGCTTGGAGGGATCGGTGACGAGGTCGCACTTGTAGCCGACCGCGGCGAGCGCCGCTTCGTAGTAGTCGAGAACGCTGTGGTCGTCGCCCTGACCGACGTTCATGAGCGTCGGCCACTCGTGCATGCTGTCGAGGTGCCCGACGATCCAGTCGGCGAGGTCGCCGACATAGGTGAACTCGCGGCGCGCGGTCCCGTCGCCCCACACGTCGATCGCTGCGGCGCTCTCCTCCTTGGCGCGATGCGCCTTCGCGATCGTCGCGGCGACGAGGTGACCGCGGTCGAGGGAGAAGTCGTCGTTCGGGCCGTAGAGGTTCGAGGGGATGATCACGCGGTAGTCGTGCCCGAACTGCTGCGCGACGTACTCGCAGAATCTCGCCGAGGCGATCTTCGAAAGTGCGTAGCCCTCGTTGGTCGGTTCCAAGGGGGCGGCGAGCACGTCTGTCTCGACGAGCGGCTGGCGGTAGTCCTTCGGATACATGCATGAGCTGCCGAAGTAGAGGAATCGCGTGACGCCGGCGTCCAGCGAGGCCGACAGCAGGTTCGTATCGATCCGGAGGTTATCCATCAAGAAGCCCGCCGGGTCGGCGACGTTCGCGGCGATGCCTCCGACTTTCGCGGCAGCGTGGATGACGAGATCGGGTTGCCGGTCGGCGATGAGCTCGCGGACCGCCGTCTGGTCGCGCAGATCGGCATCAGCGCGAGTGACCGGAACGAGCTCGTCGTTTCGACCGCTCGCTTCCCACGCCTGCCCGATCGCTCTGGCGAGCATGCCGTTGCCGCCGGTCAGAAGTACACGCATCAGCTTCCCTACTCGATCCTGGCGCGACAGAACACCTCGCATCGAGAGTCGAGCCGCGTCCGAGTGTAGTTGATGCATGTCGCCCCTGCCGCGCGCGGTGGACGCAGGCGGGTTGATAGTCTGGCATGTCGGGCCCCCACTTCGTGCGTCCCGGACGGGGGGACGATCGGGTCGCGATCCCCCGTCGGCACCACTCGCCCGCGGCGCGTGTCGACGCGCAAACCCCATACGAAACGAGGGCACATGAGCCGCGCCAACCGCGAGCTGCGTGGACACATCCGCTCCCACGCCCGCGGCCTCTCCGCGGTGGCGATGGCCAGCGTGCTCGGGGTCATCGCCGCGTTCGTCTTCCAGATCGTCAGTGCCCGATACCTGGCACCCGCAGAGTTCGGCCTGCTCGCCGCCTTCCTCAACATCATCAGCGTCGCTGCTGTGGGCAGTTCCTCGCTGCAGAACATCGTCACGGTGCAGACCGCGGCCGCGCTCGCCGACGCGCCGGCGCAGCCTGCCGATCCCGATCGGCCGTCCCGCGGACGCAAGGTGCCGTGGGAGGCGATCATCATGGGCGGGGTCGGTGGCGCCGCCCTAGCGGCGCTCTCGCCTCTGATCGCCGGTGCGCTCGACACGACTGCGGTGGTCGTCCTCGCGGCCGCAGCGTGCATCCCGCTCAGCTTCATATTCGCCGACGCCCTGGGGCTGCTCCAGGGTTCCGGCGATGTCGCACGAGCGGTGTGGTGGTCGACGATCTCCCTGGTCAGCCGCATCCTCCTGCTTGTCCTGGCGATCGCGCTCGGGTTCGGAATCGGCGGTGTCATCGGTTCGGTGGTCGTCGCCACCGGCCTGTCGGTCGTCGGCGCGGTCTGGTCGGCGCGGCGGGTCGCGCGCCCTTCGGGCGGCGCCTTCACCGTCGACGGTCTGACGATCGTCCTGTTGACGGTCGCGTTTGCCTGGCTCACCGCGTCGGACGTGATCTTCCTGAGAGCGGGAGCCGAGGAGTCCGTCGCCGGCTCCTACGCGGCCGTCGCCGTGCTGGTGAAGGCGGGCTTCCTCGTCCCATCGACACTGTCGCTCTACCTCCTTCCGCGGTTTGTTCGCGCTCGCGACAATCCCCGGCTCGCACGGATCGGGGTCCTGGCCACGCTCGGCCTTTCGATCGCGACGAGCCTGGCCATGGTGCTGTTGTTCCTGATCGCCGGGCCGTGGATCATCCACCTGCTCTACGGCACGGCCTACGCCGGCGCGTCCGCCCTGCTCGTGCCCGTCGCCCTGGCGTATACGCCATGGATGGCGGCGCAGGGAATGCTCATCAAGATGACCTCGACCACATCGAGAGGAGCTGCGGCCGTCCTGATCGGCGCCGTCCTCGTGCAGTGGGTCGCGTTCCAACTCGTCGTCCCGGACATCACCGCCATGCTCGGCTGGTTCGCCGGAATCGGGGTCGTCACGCTCGGCGCTTTCCTGCTCCTGGACGGAATCCGATCGCGGCGTCTGGCCGCAGCAGAAGGGATGACCTCATGACAGTTCGCGACGGAGTGTGCGCCTACGTGATGGGCGGGCTCGGAAACCAGCTCTTTATCCTTGCGGCCGCGTGGGAGCAGTCTCGCCGCCTGAACGTGCCGCTGTATCTCGACAGGTCCCACTTCACCGTCGGCGGCACTTTCGCGTACGGACTCGATGCCGTGCCGAATCCGGGCCATGTCCTCTCGCCCACCGAAAGTCCGTGGCGCTCCGTCCGCATCAACCGCGAGCGCGTCCTCCCGCTTCCGCGGCGCCCGTGGGGGCGCGTCTACCTCGAACGCGACGGCGACGCCTACTCGCCGGCGATCAACGGCATCCGCCCCGGAACGACGCTCGTCGGCTACTTCCAGTCGCCGCGGTACTTCCCCACGATCCGTGACGAGCTCGCCTCGGCAATGCTGAAGACCGAGGAGACCGCGGAGGAGACGGCACGCATCGAGTCCATGCTCGCCGCACCGGCGATCACCCTTCATCTGCGCCGCGGAGATTATCTCGCCGTCTCGGCCGACCGTCAGTTCATCGCGTCGGTCGACTATGCGGTCAGGGGCGTGCGTCACCTCCGGTCGATTGGGCTCCATCACCCTGTGCGGGTGTTCTCAGACTCCGTCGACCTCGTGAAGGATGAGCTTCGGGGCGTGGAGGGCGACTTCGAGTTCGTCGAGGACGATGGCGTGCTCGGCACCTGGGCGACGCTCAAGGCCATGTCCGCAGGTCGCGCGATGATCATGAGCAATTCCAGCTTCAGCTGGTGGGCTGCCGAGCTCATGCGCCGCCGCGTCGGCGACGCTGTTCCCGTGGTGGCCCCGCGACCCTGGACCCAGACGGGCACCGCCAAGGCGGACCTGCTCGGTCCTGACTGGATCACCCTCGACGCGCGCTGAGCGCTACCATGCTGGCGCGACGCGGTGTCGGACCTGCATCGCACGCTTTGCGTCATCGCGGCCTTGTGTCAGTCGGCGCTGCGTCGCCGTGAGCCGTCCTCGACGGGCACCGCGAGACCGCGCGCGCGAAGATCGGCGACGATGATGTCGGATGGGGATGCCCCCGCCTCGACGTCGGTGTGACGGTAGCTCTCGTACGAGCGGAGGAAGTCGGCCACGACGCGCTGGTCCCAGCCGGAGAGGACGGCGCTCGTGCCGAAACCTTCCCGTCCTTCGGTGACGACGCGGTGGATCAGCGTCGGCACGCCGAGCGCGGCCGTCTCCTGCTGGATGCCGCCGGAATCAGTGACGATGAACCGCGCCGATTTCATCAGCGCGACGAACTGCCCGTGCTCGAGCTTGGTCATGATGGAGAAGTTGGTGAGGCCGAGCTCCTGGATGCTCTGCTCGATCGCGCCCCGCGAGTACTGGTCCACGATGAGCCGCAGCGGGATCGGCGTGTTCGCGTCCAGGGTCTTGAGGGTCTCGCGGACGAGAGCCGGGTTGGAGATGAACTCGTAGCGATGCAGCAGCACCAGCCCGAACTTATCCTCGCTGGGCAGGGCATCGACGGCCGCCGCGGCGTCGCGCACAGCGTCCTTCGCGGTGTTGCCGTGCGTCACCACCACGTTCGGGCGGCCGGAGAGGTTGTCGGCCGCCTCCTGCGAGGGCACGTAGTGGATGTCAGCGAATCGGCCGACGATGCGACGGTCCAGCTCCTCGGGGAACGGGTGCCGCCAGTTACCCGATCGCAGTCCGGCCTCGACATGGGCGACGGGCACGCGGAGGCGGCGTCCGATGAAGGTGCCGAGGACCGTCGTCATCGTGTCGCCGTGCACCACGACGACCGAGCCCGGCGGCAGCTGGCGGCGGATGGAACGCAGATTGCGGGCAGCCCACATGACGACGTCGAACGCCCATCCGACCATCTGAACCGGCGATTTGAGGGGTTTGCCGCGCCAGCCGTTCGCGATGACGCGATCGGGGGGCGTCAGGCCGAGCTCGGGAATGGCCTTCCGCAGCGCCTCCGTGTGCTGCTGGGTGATCCAGTGCTGATAGGGCACGCCCTCGGCTTCGAGACGACGAGCGACGGGAGCGATCTTGATCGCTTCCGCGGTGGTTCCGTAAATGAAGACGATCATCGTCCCTCCGTTCTCGGCGCGACGGCCTGACTGGACTTGCGGGAGCCGGTGAACGACTTCCGGTGGATGAAGATGCCCCGCACGAGGCCGAGCCAGAAGGGGATGACGAACAGCGGCAAACAGCAGACATAGGCGAGTATCGCCCTTCCGCGGCACCGGTTGACGGCGGCGAGCACCGCCGGCAGCAGTGCGAGCAGCAGCGCAGCCAGGCAGAGCCCCCAGGCGGCAGCCGCCCATCCGGAGGCGAACAATGCGACCAGCGTCGCGAGCAGGAGCAGCGGAAGCACCGCGAGCAGGATGAGGATGATCGATCGCGCCACCGTTGTGCCTGCATAGCTGTCGACGAACAGCGTTCCTCGGTCCAGCGTGTGGGTGACGAAGCCACGGGTGGTGGTGCGCGGCCGATAGGTGGCGCTGAAGGCGGGATCGAGTCGGATGGATCGAGTCGAGGCGATGCGGCGGAGCACCTTGGTGTCGTCGGAGACGAGCTTCGTGTCGCCCTCGGGCCATGCGAACTGGAACGCGTCCACCAGGACGTCCTTGCGCGCCAGGAACATCGTGGTGCCCTTGGGCGCCTGGTCGAAGTTCTGGTCAGTGAGGTCGAAGACCCGCGGGTGCCGCAGGTACCTCCCCCAGAAGACGTGCGTCGGCACCTCCCAGAACAGCCCGACCAGTGGTGCATGCGGGTCCGTCACGACCGCGGCGTTCCACGCAACGAGCGTCGGGTCATCAGCGATGCGTCCGAGCACATGGCTCAGGGAGTCCGGGTGAATCAGCACCCGTGAGTCCAGCAGGAGGACGAGGTCTGCGGCCGCGCGCCGGATGCCTTCCCAGCGCGCGAGGAAGCGGCCGCGATTGTCCTGGCTGACGACCTGGACCGATCCGGGGAACGACGCACCCGCCTGAGCGACGACATCCGGGGTTCCGTCCGTCGAGCCGTCGTCGACCACGATCACCTCGGTCCGGGCGCCGGAGGCCACGATCGCGTCGGCGAGCACCGCGAGGGTCGAGGGGAGCCACGGCGCAGAGTTGTACGAGGGGATGACGACGCTGAGCATCGGCTTCGGCCCCTCGGTGTCCAAGGGTTCCATCAGTCTTCGACTGTCTCCTGATCGACGGTCGGCTCCTCACGCACGCCGGCGCTCTCGAGCTCGAGCACGCGGAGCTCCAACAGGGCGGTGCGTTCCGCGAGCACGCGCGTCTCAGCCTCGAGGTCCGTGAGCTCTGCGCTGTGCTGGATGGAGACGAGGACGAGGATCGCGATGCTCACGAAGAAGACCAGGTTCGTCGGGAGGACCACTCCGACGATCCCCGCCGCCCACCCGAGCAGATCAGGGAAGATGCCGACGACGAGGGCGAGAATCGCCGCCAGCAGCCACCACACGGCGTGTCGCTCGCGCAGCCGCCTGCGTCGCAGGAGCTCGAGCACGACGATCAGCGTGACGAGGGCCGCTGCGATGCCGAGGAGGTAACTCGTCGCCGTCATGCCGTCACCTGCTTGCTGAAGTCGGCCGGGGCCGGTCGGAGGTACGCGAACCCGAGCGCGAAGAAAGCGCGTCCGAGATACACGGCGGCCTTGAAGGGGTTGTGGGACGGGCGGCCGCCCGCCCGCGGCCGCATCGCCACCGGAACCTGCGTGATGCGGCAACCTGCGCGAGCCGCGATGACCAGTGCCTCGATCGTGTCGCCGAGGTACTCGGCGGGGTAGTTCTCGGCGAAGAGGGCAACCGCACGTGGTCCGGCGGCCTTGAAGCCCGACGTCGTGTCGGTGAGCGTGGTCTTCGCGGTGCGACTCAGCACGCCTGCGATCACGCGCATCGCCAGACGGCGCACCCCGTGCGCCCGGTACTCGCCGACGCCCGCGAAGCGCGCTCCGATCACGATGTCGAACTCGTCGAGCTTGGCGAGCAGCTCGGGAACGGCGGCCGGATCGTGTTGGCCGTCCGCATCGATCTGGATGACGACGTCATAGCCGTTCTCGACGGCGAACTTGTAGCCAAGGCGCATGGCGCCGCCGACGCCGAGATTGAAAGGAAGGCTCAGAACGTCGGCACCCGCCGCCCGCGCCACTTCCACTGTGCGGTCTTTGGATCCGTCGTTGACCACGACGCAGCGGACCTGGGGCAGCGTCGTGCGCACTTCCCGCACGACATCGCCGATCGCCTCTTCCTCGTTGAACGCCGGGAGCACGATGAGCACACGGGATTCAGCAGACGACATGCTGTCGATTCTAGCCAGCGCCTCCTGAGCACCCACGGGGAAGCCGCCGACGCTCACGCGAGCTGGTTGTTCCACATCGACAGCGCCGAACCGATCGCCATGTGCATATCCAGGTACTGGTAGGTACCGAGGCGGCCCCCGAACAGCACATCCTGCTCGCCCTTGGCCAGCTCGCGGTACGCGAGCAGACCGTCACGGTCCTCCGGCGTGTTCACGGGGTAATACGGCTCGTCGTCGCGGGATGCGAACCGGGAGAACTCGCGCATGATGACGGTCTTGTCCGTCGGGTAGCGGTCCGCGCGCTCCGGGTGGAAGTGCTTGAACTCGTGGATCCGCGTGTACGGCACGTCGGCGTCCGCGTAGTTCATCACTGAGGTGCCCTGGAAGTCGCCCACCTCGAGCACCTCCTGCTCGAGGTCGATCGTGCGCCAGCTGAGCGCGCCCTCGGAGTAGTCGAAGTAGCGGTCGACTGGACCGGTGTAGACGATGGGCAGCTGACCGACGGTCGCTTTCTTGTTGAGCGGCTGCGAATCGTCGAAGTAGTCCGTGCCCAGCTTCACCTCGATGTTCGGGTGGTCCGCCATCCGCTCGAGCCACGCGGTGTAGCCATCGACGGGAAGCCCCTCCCACGTGTCATTGAAGTAACGGTTGTCGTAGTTGTAGCGCACCGGCAGTCGGCTGATCACCTCGGCGGGGAGTTCCTTGGGGTCCGTCTGCCACTGCTTGCCCGTGTAGTCGCGGATGAAGGCCTCGTAGAGCGGGCGGCCGATCAGCGCGATGCCCTTTTCCTCGAGATTCGCGGCCTCCTTCGCGTCGAACTCGCCGGCCAATTCGTGCACCAGCGCGCGAGCCTGATCCGGCGTGTACGCCGCCTGGAAGAACTGGTTGATGGTGCCGAGGTTGATGGGCAGCGGATAGACGACGTTCTTGTGGTTCGTGTATACGCGGTGCACGTAGTCGGTGAACTTCGTGAATCGGTTGACGTACTCCCACACCGTGGGGTTGGACGTGTGGAAGAGGTGCGCGCCGTAGCGGTGGACCTCGATTCCGGTCGTCGGCTCGTCCTCGCTGTAAGCGTTGCCGCCGATGTGCGGCCGGCGGTCGATCACTACCACCTTGCGCCCCGCAGCAGCGGCCCGCTCGGCGATGGTCAGGCCGAAGAAGCCGGATCCGACGATGAGAATGTCCATGGTTTCGATGCTTTCGTTCGTTTGCGGCCGGGGCTCACCCCTCAGCCGCCGCCAATTCCTCGGAGACGACGCGTTCCAGCTGGGGTGTGAGCATGCGGACGTACCGAAGGTTGAGATGGTCTGCGTCGTAGTACACCGGCTCGCCACCGACGACCGCGTAGCAGAGGGATTCGTCGCAGAAGCTGTCGGTGAAGTCCACTACCTGCACGTCGGGGCGGTTCAGCTGCGCGGCCGCGAGCACGAGCGGGTCGGGGGGCTGGGCGTCGGACCGCGGTCGCGCACAGTCGATCGGGTTCTCGGCGGCGAGCGCGACGCATTCCGCACTGCGCACCTCGCTGTTGAGCGGGGCGTCGGCGATCGCCATGACCTGCGCCCCGGCGTCCGCCCATCGCTGCCAGTCGCGCGTCAGCCCTTCCACGAACTGGTCCACGGCGGGGCGGCCCGACTCGTCGTCGACGAGCTGGAGCCGTGCGGCCATCGAGGTCAGGACGAGGTCGGGCTGCGCCTCCACGATCGTGCGGCTCAGCTCGCGACTCCAGGCTCGGCAGTCCGCCGCCTCGACGGGCGCCGCGACGCCGCGGAAGCCGACGAACGCGACGTCCGCCGCCGGGCATCCGCCGAACAGGCTGACGGTGACGTTCCAGCCCTGGTCGCGGGCGATCTGGAAGACCGCGCCCTGCCATTGCTCGGCGTGCGAGTCGCCGACGAGCCAGACGCGCTTCGCGTCGGGGTCCCCACCGGCGAAGTCGCACACGCGCGTCGTCGAGCGGTCGCCGATTGCGAGCTCTTCAGCCTCCTTGCATTCATCCGGCGACATGAACGGCGAGTTGCGCACGGTCATGATGGGCGACACGGTCAGACCGAACGCGTCCGGACACGCACCGGGGTCCTGCATCGCAGCCGGACCCGCGCACGGGCCGGTCGGCAGCGGACCGAACTGCGAGTCCGCCGCAGTGCGGACAGCGGAGCCTGCCCACAGCGCGCCCGCTACGAGGAAGACGACGAGCATGCCCGCGCCCATCCCGATGACGGATCGACCGACCGAGCCCGACCACACCGGCGCCGAGCGCGCGGGGTCCTCTACCAGCTTCTTGGTCGCGGCGGCGAGGGCGACTGCCACGACCAAGATGCCGACCTTCGCTGCGGTCCCGAGCTCGGTCCGCAGCGCGAAGGGCGCGATGACTATCAACGGCCAGTGCCAGAGATACAGCGAGTAGGAGATGTCTCCGATCCACTGCACCGGTCGACTGGACGTCAGCGGGGCGTGCCACGTGTGCGAGATCCGGGTGCCGCAGAGAATGATCGCGGCCGTTCCGAGCACCGGAAGGAGCGCGGCGGCGCCGGGGAACGGTGTGTCGGGCCCGAAGGAGAGCGCGGCAACCAAAATCGCAGCCAGACCGGCGATGCTGAGCGCCCCCGAGACGAGCCGCCCCGGGATCATGCGATGCGCGACCAGGGCGATGAGGCCGCCGATCCCGAACTCCCATGCCCGCGTGAAGGTCGCGAAGTACGCCTGCTGGGGGGCGCCGAACGTGTACGCCACGCTGGCGGCGAACGACAGAAGCGTGACCAGCGCCAGCACCGAGACCGCGCGTCGCCGTGGCGCATTCGAGTCGCCGCGAACCCGGGCAAAGAGCCACAGCCCACCCGTAAGGAGCACTGGCCACAGCAGGTAGAACTGCTCCTCGACCGAGAGCGACCAGTAGTGCTGTGCAACGCTCGCGGCGTCGTTCAGCGCCGAGTAGTTCACGGAGAGCGTGGCGAGTAGCCAGTTCTCGACGTAGGCCGCGCTGGCCGTCAGCTCGGCCGCATTCCGCCCCCATTGGGGGTAAGGCAGGAACTGCGCCACCAGTGCCGCGGAGACGACGAGCACCAGCAGCGCCGCCGGCAGGAGACGCCGGATCCGGCGGGCGTAGAAGGCACCGAGGCGCACGCTGCCGGTCGCCGCCAACTCGCCGTAAAGGTGCCCGGTGATGAGGAACCCCGAGATCACGAAGAACACGTCCACGCCGACGTAGCCGCCCGGAAGCCGATTCGGCCAGAGGTGATTGATGACGACGAGCGCGATCGCCAGAGCGCGAAGGGCCTGGATGTCGGGACGGAACCGACGGGTCCGGCTGGGTTGCCGCTGCGGCGTCGTGGCGAGGGCGAGAGGTGCGGTCATGTTAAGGGTGAAAGCGGTGCGTCGGAAGCGTACCCGGCGGGGCGCGGGCCGAGGGCACAGCGCTGACAAGCATACGCGAGCAGCCTGGCATCTCGAACCGACTTCCGGGGCGTGCTGATATCCGACTGCTACGATCGCACCCGACTTTGCCAGCGCCCTCGAGGATCCTCCACATGAATATTGCACCCCGGTCGCTCTGCCATGTCCACGCGGGGGGTGCTGCGTGAACGCATGGGCGTCGGCGATCGTGCCCGTGATCGTCGCGGCGGCGATTCTGATCGTCCCCGGCTACGCCGCGGTTCGCACGCTGGGCTTGCGTGGTCTTCACTCCTGGGCGTTCGCGGGACCCGTGTCGGTGACCATCATCGCCGCCGCGTCGCTGATCGCACCCGTCCTGGGACTGCCATGGAATCTCGTCGGAACGCTCCTGGTCACGGCCGCCTCCTGCGTCGTCGCCCTCGTCCTCCGGCTGACGCTGCGCTCGTGGTTCGCGACCTCTCCCCGCACCCGCACGACGTCGCGCGGCTTGATGGTGGGCGCGCTGGCGCTCGGGGGCGTGCTCATCGCGGTTCAGTTCGCGCTGATCGTGGTCGACCCCGAGAACATCTCCCAGACGTTCGACAACATCTTCCACTTGAACGCCGCGCAGTTCATCATCGATACGCAGAACGCCTCGCCGCTTCACGTGTCGCAACTCACCCGCACCCAGTCCTCGGGCATCACGTTCTACCCGGCGGTGTGGCACGCAACGGTCGCACTCGTCGCCGAAGTGACCGGTACAACGGTCGGACTCGCATCGAATGCCGTGATGATCGCGGCTGGTGCGCTCATCTGGCCCGCGGGGCTGATGCTGCTCGGAACGTTCCTGTTCGGAGCCTCCCGCGCCTATGTCATGGCCGTCGGCATCCTGTCGGCCGCCGCGCCGGCCTTCCCGATCCTGATGATCGATTACGGCGTCCTGTACCCCTACTTCCTCGGGCTGTGCGCGCTGCCGGCCACCTTGGTGGCGGCCCTCGCCATGCTCGGCCTGGTGGACAAGGGGCCGACGACGGGGATCGCCCCGTGGGTCGTCATCCTTGTGGCCACCATCCCGGGGCTCCTGCTGGTGCACCCCGCCGCGTTCATGGCATGGCTGGTCCTCGTCTCCGTCGCGGCGGTCGTCGCGTACGTGATATTCCTGCGTCGCGGACCGGGACGCCGTGCGATCTGGCTGGCGTCCGCCGGGCTCGCGATCGCCGGTCTGATCGCGCTTCAATTGTGGCGCTCCCTTCGCCCGAACATCCCCGAGGACATCTGGCCGCCTTCGCAGACGCCGAGCCAGGCCCTCGGTGAGGCGTTGACCCTCTCGATGGAGCGCGCGCAGATCCCGCTCGTCCTGGCGGCGGCCATGCTGGCCGGCGTCGTCATCGCGTGGCGGCGCGGCGATGTCAAGAGCCGCCTCACCGTCGGATTCCTGGGCATCCTCATCGCGCTGTTCGTGACGGCGTCGTCGATGCAGTGGCTCTGGCTGCGCAAGGATCTGGTCGGCCCGTGGTACGCGAACTCGCCCCGTCTCGCCGCGATCATCCCGCTCGTCGCCATTCCCCTGGCCGCGGTTGCGATCGAGGCCTTGTGGCGCTGGATCGTCCGGCGCGCGCCGAAGCAGTTCGGCGAGCCCGGCACCACCCCGAGAATCCTCCTGGCCGTCGGCGCGGCGGTCGCCCTGGTCGTCACGACGCAGCTCATCGCGGTGCCCGCCGCCGTCGAGAAGGCACGCCTCATGTATGTCCCCACCGAGGCATCCCCGCTGCTTACCCCGGATGAGCGCGCCCTCCTCGAAGAACTCCCGGCGCTCGTGCCCGAGGACGCGGTGATCGCCGGCAACCCCGGAACCGGCACTGCGATGGCGTACGCCATCGCAGGCGTCGAGGTCCTGCATCCTGGCGTGATCATCGAGATGACCAAGGACATCGTGCTCGTCGATGAGAAGGCGAACGACGCCGAGCCCGGCAGCGCCGTCTGCGCCGCGCTCGAACGTCTGGGCGTGGGCTACATCCTCGATTTCGGCGATCAGCAGATCAACGGCGAGAACTACCGCTACCCGGGTTTCGAAGACCTCGATCGGTCGGACGCGGTGGTGCTGGTCAAGGAAGTCGGCGACGCCCGCCTCTACGAGATCGTCGGCTGCGACGGCTCATAGCCGGCGACGGTCATCGGGTGCTCAGGCGACGCCCGTAAGATGTCAAGCGCCTCCGGCGCGGTTCCACCCCGGGGTCGATCCCCGCAAGTGATGAAGGTTGTGCATGTCTAGTTCCTCCGGCCTTGCTGGTCGCCGAGTCGTCCACCGAATGACGTTCCCCGCGGACGCCGATCCGATGGCTCTGCCGCTGTACATCGACACCCGCACCTCGGTGTCCAATCCGCAGGCCAAGCACGAGGCCGCTCGAGACGACCGCGAACGCATCGGCCGGAAGTCGAACGACGAGCAGACCCACGGCCCGACGATGCTCGCGACGGCACGAAAGTCGATATCCAATCTCGAGCGCCACTCCATCACGGTCGGCTCGCGATCGACGGTGTCGTTCGCGACGTACTTCAACGCCTTCCCTGCCGCGTACTGGCGGCAGTGGACCGCGGTGGAGTCTGTACGGCTCACGATCGAGGTGCGAGGAACGGCGAACATCAACGTTTTCCGCTCGACGGTGCGCGGATCGTTCCGCCGCGTCGCCAACAAGCCGGAGGTTGACGGCGTCGCGGAGTTCGACGTCTCCCTCAAGTCGTTCGGCGACGGCGGCTGGCTCTGGTTCGACCTCGAGACCGGCGGCTCTCCCGTAGAGCTGGTGTCGGCGGTGTGGACCGTCGATGAGAGTCTCGCGCGCCGGAAGGGAAGGGCCTCCGTCTCGATCACGACCTACAACCGCCCCGACGACTGTGTCGCTCAGATGCGGCTCTTCGCCGACTCCCCCGAGCTCCTCGATGTCCTGGACACGATGATGATCGTCGACCAAGGTTCGGATCTCGTCAGCGAAGCGGCCGGATACGAGGAGGCAGCCGCCGCGCTCGGCGACAAGTTCCGGATCATGCGTCAGGCCAACCTCGGCGGCTCCGGCGGGTTCGCGCGCGGAATGTACGAGGGTACGCGGAACACCGCAGCCGACTACGTCATGCTGCTAGACGACGACGTCGTCGTTGAGACGGAAGGCATTATCCGCGCGGTCGCGTTCGCCGACTTCTGCCGCACGGACACGATCGTCGGCGGCCACATGCTCAACCTCTACGAGCGCTCGGTCCTGCACAGCTACGGCGAGTCCGTGAACCTTTACCGTACGATGTGGCACCCCGTCGAAGAGGCCCTGGAGTCATTCGACTTCAATGTGAAGGCGCTACGTTCTGACGCGGCCCTCCATCGGCGGGTCGACGTCGCCTACAACGGCTGGTGGATGTGCCTCATCCCGCGTTCAACCATCGAGCGCATCGGCCTGTCTCTCCCCGTGTTCATCAAGTGGGACGACGCCGAGTACGGCCTGCGCGCCGCCAAGCACGGTGTACCCACAGTCTCGCTGCCCGGTGCCGCGGTGTGGCACATGCCGTGGACCGAGAAGGACGACCGCCTGGACTGGCAGGCGTACTATCACCAGCGCAATCGCTGGCTCGTCGGTTTGCTCTACTCACCGTATCGGTCCGGGGGAGCCCTACCCCGCGAGAGCTTCCTCTCCGACCTGAAGCACCTGCTGACCATGCAGTATTCGCCGGTGGCGATGCGCGTCCAGGCCCTCGAGGACATCCTCAGCGGTCCCGACCACCTGCACCGGACCCTCGAGCAGCGTGCCGCGGAGATGAGAAAGCTCCATGGGAGCTACCCCGACGGTCAGGTTATCCGCGACATCGGAGAGTATCCCGCGGTGGCTCGGCGGAAGCCGACGCGTAAGGGCACTGTCGCCAGTGCACCCGCGACGAGACTGAACTGGATCACGCGGGCTGCTGTCTCGGCAGCGCGCAACTACGTCAAGTCCTCAGGCGGATGGGATCGCCCTGAGGCGCGCGTCGCCTCCGATCAGGTGCGCTGGTGGCGGATCGCGGGGCTCGATGCGGCACTCGTCTCGACCGCGGACGGAACCGGCGCCAGTGTCTACAAGCGGGACCGAGGCGAGTTCCGCCGGCTCCTCCGCCGGAGTCGTCGCCTTCACCTTGAGCTGGTCCAACGGTGGGACGACCTCGCCAAGGACTACCGAGGCGCTCTGACCGACGTCACGTCACCTCATGCGTGGGAGCAGACCTTCGGCGTGGAGGAATCGCCCCGCCGTAGCCAGATACTGCCTCGGCAATAGGAGACGAACGTCCCGTGCCTGATCTATGCGTCGATCAGGCACGGGACGTTCGTCAGGGCCGAGCGATGACCGGCCCCGTGGCCGGTCGCCACGTGATGGTACCGCTCTCGAATCGCTGGACGCAGCGCACGTCTCCGGTCCAGATGCACTGCTCGTCTGCTGCAGGCACGCCGATCGGCGGCGCGGCCGACATCCACGCCGCATGGATCGCGCCAGCGACATAGCGCAGCCCGAACTTGCTGCTCCACACGACGGCGCCCCGCTGGAACTGCTGAACACAGTTTGCCGTGGAACCCCATACGCAGGTCTCGTTGCTCGTCGGCAGTCCGACGACGCTGCGCGCGGATTCCTTCCAGTAGGCATGGATGCCGGCACCCATGTACCGCAGGCCCCCGACGGCACTCCACACCAGGGATCCCCGCTGGAACTCCTGGACGCAGTTCGCGTCGCCCGTCCACACACAAGATTCATTGCCGATCGGCAGTCCGACGACGCTGCGCGCGGATTCCTTCCAGTAGGCATGGATGCCGGCGCCCATGTACCGCAGGCCCCCGACGGCACTCCACACCAAGGCTCCCCGCTGGAACTCCTGGACGCAGTTCGCGTCGCCCGTCCACACACACAACTCGGTGCCGGTCGGCAGGCCCACGACGCCCCTGGCGGATTCCTTCCAGTAGGCGAAGAGTCCCGCGCCGACATACTGAGCACCGGAGTTCGGGCCCCACACGATTCCACCGCGCTCGAACTCCTGGATGCAGCTGACCTCTCCGGTCCAGGTGCAGTTCTCGGGTCCTGTTGGGAGGCCGAGCACGCCCTGAGCCTGTTGCCAGGTCGCATTGATCGCGCCGAGCGTATAGGTGATGCCACGTTGGGGCGTCCACACGATGGTCCCGTTTGCGAATCTCTGTATGCAGTTGACGGGCTCCGTCCACTGACACGTCTCGTCGGTCAGCGGAACACCGATCGTCGAACGGATGCCGGTCCACTCTGCGTTGATGGCACCCGCGATGTAGTGTGCCCCTCCGGACGGGCTCCACACGATGGTTCCGTTGGCAAACGTCTGACTGCAGTTGGTCGTCGCGGTACTCCAGTCGCACGTCTCCGGCGTCATCGCTCTGCTGAGAAGCCCGCCGGCCCCGCCGTTAGCCCGCCAGACGTCGAAGATGGCCCCGTACACATCGATCGCCGGATCACCGAACCAGTCACTGAAGTAACGGAAGAAGTTCCTATTTCCGTATGACGAGCACGCGTCGCCACTACCCGAGCCTGCTCGTATCGACGCAGCGTTTGGCTGGTACGGCGTGTAGTAGTACATGTTGGAGGTAGCCTGGTTCTGAATGTAGACAGGCGATGAACCGCAGCTTGCGTCGGGGTGGTAGCGCACGTTCCAGGTCTTGCCCGGCGCATACCATGTGAAGTACTGACTCGTCCCAGCAGGATTGGCGTACCGCTTCCACTGCCAAGCCGCCCCGTAGACCTGGTTGAAGAACCCGTAATATCGCGTGTCGCACGCCGCGGTGTCTGGGCACCCCTGGCCCATCGCGATCGTGTAACGCCAGTCGCTCGGCCACACGTGATTGACCAGCCCCTGCTCCTTCTGGAGCGTGGCAAGGATCACCTGAGGATTGATGCCGCATGCCTTCGCGACCTTGAAGATGATCGTCGACGCCCTCTCACGGACGCCGCCCGGATACGCGGCGCACATGGCATCCGCGGGCACCGAGCGGGATGTGTCGTACCAATCCCTCAGACACGTGTATCCGGGTTCGCAGCGCGGCACGAGCGATTCGAGGAGCCACTGGATCTGTCCCTCGGACATCGCGTTGGCGTCGAAGAACACTGCGTCGCTGATGATGTGCCCCGCCTGGAACTTGGAAAGGTCAGCCGCGGCTCGGATCTCGGTTTCCACTTCCATTGCGCCGGCGGTGTCCACCGCGCCTGATGCGGCACCGGCCGCCGTGGATGTACTCGGGACGCTCGGCGCCGCGATCGCCGGAGGCGCAACCAGGGCGATCATCAACGCAGCAACGCAGACTATCGCGTACCCGCGAGTTCTTAAGATTTGACGCACCCACCAAGTGTGCCCCGGACCTGGGAGATTGCCCCGAATTGGCGCCGTGCGTCGCGAGGACCCGGGGTCTCGGAGCAGGTGAGCGGAGGACGCTCTGTACAATCGTCGAGGCACGCGTTGTGCCGAAAGCACGAAGGACCACAGCACGCATGGCCAACTCAGCGCCGACGGATTTGTTCGTCCGCCCCGGGTCCGAGACCGGACTGTTGGAGGTCTTCCGGCGACGCTACCTCCTGTCCCTCATCGTGAGGAAGGAAGTCGGGATCCGCTACCGGGGATCGATCTTCGGCTGGGCTTGGTCGTATGTGAAACCGCTCGTCCAGTTCGTGGTGTTCTTCATCGCGCTGGGCGTGTTCCTCGGCCTCAACAGGAGCATCGAGTACTACCCGATCTATCTGCTCGCCGGCATCACTATTGTGACGTTCTTCAACGAGGCGTTCTCCAACGGCACGCGCTCCCTCGTCGAGAACGCTCCTCTCATCAAGAAGATCTATCTGCCACGCGAGATGTTCCCGATCGCCAGCGTGCTGGTTGCGGCCGTCAACACCGTTCCGCAGATCATCGTCATCGTCGCGATCGCGCTCTTCTTCGGTTGGGCGCCGACAGCGCTGCAGATCGCGGCCCTCCTGGTAGCGCTTGTGATCATCGCCATACTCTCGACCGGTGTCGGGCTCTTGTTCGGCGCGATCAATGTGACGTTCCGCGACGCGCAGAGCTTCGTCGAGATCATCGTCATGATGTCGATATGGGCATCGCCCGTCATGTACCAATGGCAGATGGTCGCCGATGCAGTCCCGGACTGGCTCTTCACCCTGTACCGACTCAACCCGCTGACTCCTGCGGTCGAACTCTTCCACTACGGACTCTGGTTCCCGCTCAATCCGACCGGCGCCGAACCTCTCCCGAGCCTCTGGCTGTTCAGCGGCATCGCGTTCGCCGTCGCCGTCGCGGTATTGGTCGTCGGCCAGCTCGTCTTCCGCCGCCTGGAGGGTCGCTTTGCTCAAGACCTTTGATCCCGTCCGCACCACGTCGCGCATTGTCGTCGAGGATATTCATAAGGACTTCACGCTCCGCCACACGCACTCGATCAAGGAGACGTTCGTGGCGGCGCTGCGACGCAGGCCGCTCTCCACTCGATTCCATGCGCTGGACGGCGTGTCGTTCGACATCGGCGAGGGCGAAGCCGTGGCGTTGCTGGGTTTCAACGGCTCCGGAAAGTCCACCACCCTCAAGATGATCTCGGGCGTGCTGCGTCCTGATAGCGGCCAGGTGCTCACGCGCGGTCGGGTCGCGGGACTCATCGAGGTGGGCGCAGGCTTCCACCCGGATCTGTCGGGCCGCGAGAACATCTATCTCAACGCGGCGATCCTTGGCATGAGCAAAAAGGAGACCGAAGCCCGTTTCGACGACATCGTGGCGTTCAGCGAGATCGCGCAGTTCATCGACACCGAGGTCAAGCATTACTCGTCGGGCATGTTCCTGCGCCTGGCGTTCTCGGTGGCCATCCACACCGAGGTCGACATCCTGCTCATCGACGAGATCCTGTCAGTCGGCGACGAACCATTCCAGCAGAAGTGCCTCGCGCGCATTCGCGAGCTCCACGCAGCCGGTAAGACTCTGGTCGTCGTCAGCCACGATCTCAACATGGTCTCCGAACTCTGCGAACGCGGAATCCTACTGCGAAACGGTCGAGTGGAGTTCGACGGGCCCAGCAAGGACGCGGTCGCCCTCATGCGCGCCTGATCCCGCTCCGCTAGAGCTCGGCGTGCAGCATCCACACCTTGTCGGCGGCCTCGCGCCACGAGAAGGCGCGCCCACGATCCCCCGCGAGCACCGCCAGCCGCTCCGCCGCGGCGGTCGACCCCAGGCCAGAGGCCAGGGCCGCTCCGAGCGCTTCGGCCAGGTTCGCGGCATCCGTTCCCGAGACCAGCTCTCCCCCGTCGAACACGACCTCGTCGTGCACCGCTGACGAAGCCGCGATCACCGGCACCCCGAGGGTCAGCGCGTCGACAACACGCCACGGGAACGCCGCACGCCGTGACGGCGCGACGAACGCGACCGCCCCGCCGAATGCCGCCGCCCGATCGCCAGCATCCAGAGCCCCGCGCACATGCAGGGCCCGTTCCGGAAGCCCGGCGGCAGAGGGGAGGTCCGCCACCGCAGGCTCATGCCCCTCCTCGACGTCGATCACCACGACCGGCAGATCGACACCGGATGCTGCCACCGCCGCGAGTCCGGCATCCAGCCCTTCCGAAGCCAGCGGACCACCCGCGAGCAGCACGTAGCCCTCGGGCAGCCCCAGCGCGCGGCGACGACCCACCTCATCCGTCGGAACGGCGAACCCGAGCGGTGAAGCCCCGGCGATCACCCGCACCCGGTCCCGCAACCCCGGCACGATCTCCACGAGCCGCACCGCGAGCGAGTGGGTCGGCACGACCACGGCATCGGCGTGCTTCACCGCGCGCTTCAGCATCGCCTTGTGCCAGGTCACCGCCGCCCGGGGGAGCTCCGAAGGTGCCTCCCACGGCCGCAGATCCCACACCGTCACGACGGTCTGATCGTGGTCGTGCACGCGATCGTGGCGCACGAGCGGCGCGAACAGCGTCGGCGAATGGATCATCCCACCGCCGATGCCCGTTCCGACGCCCAACTGCAGTGCAGCCGCAAGCTCGCGCCGAGGCAATGCCGTGCGACGCACGCCCGCCAGACCCGGCACCGCGTCCAAAGCTCCATCCACCCCACCGGCTGGCGCGATCGCCTCCACCTCGCACCCCGACGGCGCCGCCAGCACCAGCGCCCGCGCAAGCTCGCGCGACGCCTCCGCCAACGCCGGCTCGGAGGACGCAACCAGCTGATCCAGCATGACGCGGAGTGTTGCGACCACGATCACTCCCCCGATGGAGTCGGGGTCGGCGGGTGGAGCGTAGTCTGCACGAGGTCAGCGATGTACGCGTAGTCAGGCGCGAACTCGTCGATGCCTTCGGCAGGCGTCAGCTCAAGCGTCTGAACCGGCTCCTCCTTCGCCTTGACCGCGAGGTCGACGAGCGCAGGGATGAGCGACTGCGGCAGGTCCGTCTCCACGATGTCGGCGCCGGCGGCCGCGACGTCCTGGAAGCGCGTCAGCACGACCTGAGGCGTGAACTGGGCGAGGATCGCCTCCTGCAGCTCGCGCTGGCGCCGCATGCGATCGAAGTCGCTGGTCGTGTAGCGCGAACGGGCGTACCACTGCGCGGTGTCGCCGTCCATGTGCTGCTGGCCTGCCTCGATCCAGCCGATCGCCCACGCGTCGACGTCGCGCGGATCGACGCCCTCGGGTGGGCCTCCCTTGGGCAGCCGCTCGACGACGTTGATGTCGACCCCGCCGAGAGCGTCGACGAGCGACGCGAACCCGTGCATGTCGACGAAGACGTAGTAAGGGATCTCGATGCCGAGGATTCCCGCCGCTGCGTCCTTCGTGGCCTCGATCGCCGGCGTCGAACCCTGGGCCTCAGCATCCGGGTACAGCCCCGTCCCGCGGTCTTCGCGACACTGCTCGACGGCATTCGTCAGCTGGTTGATCCCGCTCCCCCAGCCGCAGGCGGGGTCGCCGTGCCCTTCGAAGCCGTTGGGGTACTCGTCCTGCATCGGGCCCTCGGCGAACGGGAAGTTGGGCATATCGCGAGGGATGCCGGTGATCGTGGTCGCGCCGGTCGCGGCGTTCACCGAGACCACCGAGATGCTGTCGAACCTCATCGAGTCACGGCCCTCGCCGCTGTCGGCGCCGAGCAGCAGGATGTTGTAGTAGCCGTCTGACGGGGGCACGGTCGGCCCGCTCGCTCCGAAGATGTTGCTGATCGTCGAGCGCACGGTGCCGACCGCGTTCGACGCGTACACCGCGGTTCCGCTCGCGACCACGAGAAGTCCGACGGCCACGAGCGCGATGGCGAACCGTGCGATGCCCCCCGTCTTGACCAGGCGCACCAGGCGCAGCGTGTCGATCGTCAGCACGACCCACAGCACGGCGTACGCGATCAGCAGCCCCTGCACGATCAGCAGCGGCAGCGGGCGCAGCAGCCCGAGCCAGTCGGGAAGCCACGCGCTCGTCACGATGCTCAGCCCGGCGGTCGGGGCGAGGAGCGCGAACAGCAGCGCGACGACCAGCAGCACCCACATCACCAGGGTCGCGGCGATCCCGAAACGGCCCAGCTTGCGGCTGCCCGCGAGCACCTGCGCGGAACCGGGAATGAGGAAGTTCAGCCCGACCAGCCACCACCCTCGGCGGGTCATCACGGCGCGGGACGAGGCATCCGGATTCCTCATCGGGCGCTCCTCCACCACACCCGGACGAACCGGGCGGGCAGTGGTGCGAGGTGCGCTCATGACGGTCACAGCGACTCCTTGAGCCGCCGGTTCTTCTGCTCGACCTGCGCTTGGAGATCGCGGGCGTACGCCTCGACGCGATCGGCCACCTCGGGATCGGAGGCTCCGAGGATGCGGGCGGCGAGAAGCCCGGCGTTCTTCGCGCCGTTGATGGAGACGGTGGCGACCGGGATGCCGGCCGGCATCTGCACGATGCTCAGGAGCGAGTCCATGCCGTCGAGGGTCGCGAGCTGCACCGGCACGCCGACCACCGGGAGGGCGGTGAGGGATGCCAGCATGCCGGGGAGGTGCGCAGCGCCTCCGGCGCCGGCGATGATGACCCTCAGCCCCCGCGCCCGCGCCTCACGCCCGTACCGCACGAGCTTGTCGACCGTGCGGTGCGCCGAGACGACCTCGACCTCGTGCGGAATGCCGAAGTCGGTGAGCGCCTGAGAGGCGTCGCTCATGACCCGCCAGTCGGAGTCGGAGCCCATGACGACGCCGACGAGCGGCGCCTCGGAGGAATGAAGGGGCGCAGTCACTCGTCAAGGCTAGGGGCGTTGGCTGGAAACTCCCCGCAACGGCGCGCTTCCGGGGGCCTCAGTCCAGGAAGAAGGATGCTGCGGCCCGAGCCTGGTACGCCACGTCATCGAGTTCGTCGCCGACGACGTTGACGTGCCCGACCTTGCGGCCGGGGCGCGGCGCCTTGCCGTAGGTGTGGACCTTCGCCTGGGGGTGCTGGTCCATCGCCGCAGCGAAGCGCGCATCGAGGGACTCCTCCGCGGGACCGCCCAGGATGTTGACCATGACGGCCCACCCCGCGAGCGGCTCGGTGTCGCCGAGCGGCAGGTCGAGCACGGCGCGGAGGTGCTGCTCGAACTGGCTCGTCACGGCGCCGTCCTGGCTCCAGTGGCCGCTGTTGTGCGGGCGCATGGCGAGCTCGTTCACGAGGAGACGCTCGTCGGTCGTCTCGAAGAGCTCCACCGCCAGCATCCCGGTCACGCCCAGTCCCTCGGCGATCGAGACGCCGATTGCGGCAGCGACCTGCTGCAAGCGGTCGCTGGAGTGCGGGGCGGGCGCGATCACCTCGGCGCACACGCCGTCCCGCTGCACGGTCTCGACGACCGGGTAGGCGCGGACCGCACCCGAGGGCCGACGTGCGACCTGCTGCGCGAGTTCGCGCGTGAAGTCGACGAGCTCCTCGACGAGGAGCGCACCGCCGTGGGCGTCCTCGGCGAGCGTCGCGAACCAGTCGTCGGCCTCGGTGCAGGCCGACACGACCCGCACGCCCTTGCCGTCGTAGCCGCCGCGCGGGGTCTTGACGACGGCGCGGCCGCCGTGGTCATCGATGAAGGCCTGCAGCTCGTCGGCGTTCGTGACGGCCGCCCAGTCGGGCTGCGGCATCCCGAGCTCCTGCAGGCGCGCGCGCATGACGAGCTTGTCCTGCGCGAACTTCAGCGCAGCGGGGCCGGGGTGCACGGAGATCCCCTCGCCGACGAGGGTCGCCAGCACGTCCTGCGGCACGTGCTCGTGGTCGAAGGTGACGACATCGACCTCGCGGGCGAAGGCGAGCACGGTGGCGGCATCGCGGTAGTCGCCGACGGCGGTGGCGGCGAGCGATGCCGACATCCCCTCGTCTTCGGCGAGCACCCGGATCTCGACTCCGAGCTCGACCGCCGGCGCGATCATCATGCGGGCCAGCTGCCCACCCCCGACGACTCCGACTCGCAGCGCCATGCCATTCCCTCTCATCAGCCTCCGTCCATCATCCCGCACCCGCGCGACGAGGAACGCGCCGCGTCAGGCCTGCGGCAGAGGAGGCCTCGGGGGAACGGTGGGCTGCGGCCCGGGAGGAAGCGGCTGGGCATCGCGATGCGCGAGGATCTGGTTCACCTCGACCTGGTCGACGAGCGCCTCGTGCACGAGCTCGGCGCTCGGGATGTTCGCGAGCCGGAGCGGCTCGTCGACACCGTTCGTCAGCGTGATCGTGCCGGCGCCCCACATGCGCTGCAGCAGGCCGCGGTGCACCTTGAGGGTGTAACCGCGGACGTGCGCCAGCTCACGCCGCTTGACCGCGAAGACCCCGCGGCGCTCCATCACGCGCCGCGTGGTGACCGTGTAGACGTGGCCGAGCCACGACAGATACGGCAGCACGACGAGCAGCAGAAGCACGAGCGCAGCGCCGGCCAGCAGCATCCAGTTCTCGAAAGGCGCGGGCAGGTTGCCGTAGAAGTAGCCGCAGGCACCGGCCACGGCGATCAGGACCAGCGCCGACCAGGCGAGCCGCCGGGCGTGTGCGCGGAAGCGCGCGACGAGCAACTCCGGCGTGGGAGCACCGGGGGCGGGCGTCAGCGGCCTGCCGCCGTAGCTCGTCGGCTGCGTCATGTCCCCATTGTGCGGGTCAGGGCTGACAGTCCGGTGCGCACCCGCCGTTTTGCGTCATGTGCTGGCGTTTCGACTCGCACGCTCGCTCAGCGACCGGGCTACTCGGGGCGGCTCCGCACGTGCACCACGTCTCCGGCCGAGACGACGCTCTCGAACTCGGCGTCCTGCACCACCACCAGGCGCCCGTCCGGATCGATGCGCTCTGCACGGCCCCACAGCGTCTCACCGTTCGGCAGCGACACCGCGACGTCGCTTCCGAGCGTGCTGCAGAGCGACTCGACCTCCCCGAGCACGCCCGATGCGGCGGCGTCACCGCCGGCCGCGCCGAGCGCCTTCAGCTGCTCGTCGAGGGCGCTGAGGTAATCGGCGAGCAGGCGATCGTCGTCACACTCCACGGCTGCGGCGGCGAAGGAGGTCGCGGTCGCGACGGGAAGGTCGACCGCGGCCATGCGGGTGTTCACCCCGGAGCCGATCACGACGACGTCGGGATGCCCCGGCACCACCTCCGCGAGGATGCCGCAGATCTTCGACCCGTCGAGGAGCACGTCGTTCGGCCACTTGAGCGTGGCGCTGTGCACCGAGCCGACCAGCTGCGCGGCGATCGCGCGGGTCATCGCCGCGCCCGCGAGGAGCGGGATCCACCCGCGCGCCGCGACCGGGAGGGCCGAGGCGTCGACGGCCGCCGACACCGCGAGCGCGGATCCGGGCGGGGTGACCCACGTGCGGTCGAGGCGCCCGCGACCGGCACGCTGATCGTTCGTGAGCAGCAGCGACAGGTGCGGCCATTCATCCGGCGCGTCGATGACGTGCCGGATGACGTCGGCATTGGTCGAGTCCGTGGTCTCGACAACCTGGACGCGCGGACTCACGGCGGCGGTGAGCGGGAATCCCTCGGACGAGAACGTCATGTCGTTCACGCTACGCCCCTCGCTCCGGGGATGGACAGCGGATGCCGCAACCCCTTGTGCGAACCCTCCAACAGATCGCCCCGGCCCGCCGATAGGGTGGAATCCGTGACTCAAGCGCCAGATCAGCCCGACCTGTCGACGACCGCCGGCAAGATCGCCGACCTCCGCGCACGCTTCCAGGAGGCCGTCCTCGATCCCGAGGAGGTCGCGAAGGAGAAGCAGCACGCGAAGGGCAAGGGCACCGCGCGGGAGCGCATCGAGATGCTCCTCGACACCGGCAGCTTCGTCGAGCTCGACGAGTACGTGCGCCACCGCACGACCGCCTTCGGCATGGACCGCTCGCGCCCCTACGGCGACTCGGTCGTCACGGGCGTCGGCACGATCCACGGCCGCACCGTCGCGGTGTACTCGCAGGACTTCTCGACCTTCGGCGGGTCGCTCGGCGAGGTCGCCGGCGAGAAGATCATCAAGGTCATGGAGTTCGCGCTGCGCAGCGGCATCCCCATCGTCGGCATCCTCGACTCCGGCGGCGCCCGCATCCAGGAGGGCGTGGTCGCCCTCGGCAAGTACGGCGAGATCTTCCGCCTCAACACCCGCGCATCGGGCGTCATCCCGCAGATCTCGATCATCATGGGCCCGGCCGCGGGTGGCGCGGTCTACTCCCCCGCCCTCACCGACTTCGTCGTGATGGTCGACAAGACCAGCCAGATGTTCGTCACCGGTCCCGACGTCATCAAGACCGTGACCGGCGAGGACGTCGGCATGGAGGAGCTCGGCGGCGCGCACACGCACAACACCCGCTCGGGCGTCGCGCATTATCTCGCCGAGGACGAGGACGACGCGATCGACTACGTGCGGTCGATGCTCGGATTCCTCCCCGACAACAACATGGCGGAGCTGCCGGTCTACGAGACGGGCTTCGAATTCGAGACGACGGATGCCGACCGCGCGCTGAACGCGGTCATCCCCGACTCGCCGAACCAGCCGTACGACATCCACCAGGTGATCCGCGGCATCGTCGACGCCGAGGACTTCCTCGAGGTGCAGCCGCTGTTCGCGCCGAACATCGTCATCGGCTTCGGCCGCGTCGAGGGCCGCTCGGTGGGCATCATCGCCAACCAGCCCTCGCAGATGGCCGGCACCCTCAACATCGAGGCCGGCGAGAAGGCGAGCCGCTTCGTGCGCTTCTGCGACGCGTTCTCGATC
The DNA here is from genome assembly GCF_057656735.1 of Microbacterium sp. Soil_C_42. Taxonomy (NCBI): domain Bacteria; kingdom Bacillati; phylum Actinomycetota; class Actinomycetes; order Micrococcales; family Microbacteriaceae; genus Microbacterium; species Microbacterium sp. Soil_C_42. The sequence continues at coordinate 78,371 of NZ_JBDGJU010000009.1, read as the reverse complement.
CCGATCGTGACCCTCGTCGACGTGCCCGGCTATCTCCCCGGCACCGACCAGGAGTGGACCGGCGTCATCCGCCGCGGCGCCAAGCTCCTCTACGCCTACGCCGAGGCGACCGTGCCGCTGGTGACGGTGATCCTGCGCAAGGCCTACGGCGGCGCCTACATCGTGATGGGCTCGAAGCAGCTCGGCGCCGACGTGAACCTCGCGTGGCCCACGGCCGAGATCGCCGTCATGGGCGGCCAAGGTGCCGTCAACATCCTCTATCGCGGCGAGATCAAGAAGGCGGAGGAGAACGGCGAAGACGTCGCCGCCGTCCGCACGCGCCTCGCGAACGAGTACACCTACAACGTGGCCTCGCCGTTCCTCGCCGCCGAGCGTGGCGAGCTCGACGGCATCATCGAGCCGGCCGCGACCCGCGTCTCGATCGCCAAGGCCCTCCGCGCCCTCCGCGGCAAGCGCGCGAGCCTGCCGCCCAAGAAGCACGGGAACATCCCGCTGTGAGCATGGCAGACGGCGGCAAGGACGTGGATGCCGCGCCCCAGGGCCCGACCATCGAGGTCCTGCGTGGCGCGCCCACCGAGGTGGAACTCGCCGCGCTCATCGCCGTCGTAAGCGAGGCGTACACCGGCGAAGCGGCCGAAGCCGTCGCGGACGACCGCTCGAGCCGCACCGGCTGGGAGCTCTCGCAGCGTGCGCTGCGGCAGCCGCTCGATCGGGACCTCGGCTGGGGGCGATTCGGGAGCGTCTGGCGGTGAACGCCGTCTGCGGAGGTTTATGGACCCGGTCCATGGCTCGGCCGGCTTGTCCCCCGAAATACCTACAGACACATCCCTTGCAACCCCGAGATACTTGACTCGCTGGAACGCTTCTGCGTTCGGTCGATCCGGCACCGCTGAGCGGATGCCCCGGATCCGGCCATGCGGATGGTTTTCGGGTAACCTTCCGCGCAGGCGAGGGGCGGGCGGCTTCGCCGCCCCTCGCCTCCTTCGTCTCCCGCTCTCCGCCAGGAATCCCCTCCCCCTTTCCGGCGGGGAGCGAGTCTGCCCACGGACGAGGCGCCGATCAGGCGTCCGCGGACGCGCCGGGTGGCAGCATCCCTCTCTGTCGAGAGGTGAGGGTCAGGCTCTGCCCGGGTGCGGGATCTCGCGCCACAGGTCGACGGAGTCCTCGTCGCTGGGTCCGCCCACCGACGGCGAGCGGCCGACCACGGTGACCGCGACGCGCTCGTCGGGCGACGTGCGGATGTAGAGGCGGTCCGAGCTCGCCGAGCGCAGGGTCTCGGCCAGCTGCGCGCGGATGATGCCCAGGGTCTCGTCATCGACGTCGTCGAGCCCGCCCTCGTCGAGCACCGTGACGTTGGCGCCGCGACGCCGCGCCCGCTCGAGCTCCGCGCGCACCTCGTCGTCGAGCAGGCGCGGGCCGCGCATCTCGTCGCGCAGCCGACCCTCGGCGATGCGCGCCTCGAGGCGATCGGCCTCGGTGAGCACGCCCGCATGAGCGACGGTACGTGTGAGCACGGGGCCGGCGACGGCGAGCGCGCGCTGCACCTGCACGCGCCGCTCGCGCTGGCGGACCACCTGCGAGGTCTGCCATCCCGTCGCGGCGCGCTGGAGCCGCGTGAGCCGCGAGGTGTCGCGCGCGGCACGGTCCATCGAGAACACCAGCAGCTGCGCGCACGTCACCCACACGATGGAGCCGACGAGCCCGAGGGCGAGCGCGTTGAGCGGGCCCATCCAGAGGGACGACGCGATCGTGAGGAGGATGATGCCCGCCCACGCCGTCCAGGGACGACGGCGCACCATGACGATGGTCATGAGAGCGCCGATCCCCCCGAGGTACCACGTCGCGAAGGAGACCGTGCGGGCGGACTCGCCGACCGCGATGGGGATGGCGTTCGGCACGATCACCGCGCAGGCGAGGGCGAGGACCTGGGCTGTCACCGGCAACGGCAGCGGGCCGCGGATGCCTTCTCCGGCGGGGTGCGGCGCTGCCTGGGCTTCGAGGCTCTCGAGCGACTCGCCGTCGCCCGAGCGGGCCGCGCGAGCGCCCGGACTCGAGCGTTGCGATGACGGCTGCCAGAAGATGCACAGCCAGGTCACCGCGAGGTAGATACCGACGGAGATGACGACGATGAGCGGCTGCGGGATCGGCCGCCCGGTCCACAGCAGACCTCGCGCCGCGAAGTAGGCGGTGAAGGCCACACCGAGCACCGTGAGGACGTTCTTGACGCTGATCATGCCGACGGCTCCCGCCAGATGAGCCGCACGACGGTGCCGTGGGGTCCTGACTCCAGTTCGGCCCGCCCGCCCACCGCGGCCATTCGGGCGACGATCGACGCACGGATGCCCAGGCGGTCATCGGGCACGGCATCCAGGTCGAATCCCTCTCCCGCATCGTGGACCTCGACACGCACCGTCCCATAGGCGGCATGCAGCACGACGCCCAGCCCGGCGCCACCGGCGTGCTGGACCGCGTTGGCGATGGCCTGGGTCGCGGCCAGCGCGATCGCGCGGGCCACGCGTCCGGGGATGGAGGGGGCGTCCGGGTCGATCTCCCGCTGCACATCGACGCTGACGCCCAGTTCGTCGGCGGCCTCGGCGATCTCCTCGGACAGCACGGCCGGCGCCCACGGCTCGTCGGGCCCCTCGTGCTCGTCCTGCTCGGTGTTGGCCAGCCGGGTGAGCGCTTCGCGCGCCATCGTCGCCGCAAGCGTGCGCTCCCGGGGCGTCGTCGCCCGCTCCGCGGCGATCAGCGCAGCCAGCACGCTGTCATGCATGAGCGCCGCCACCGCGACGCGTTCCTGCTCGGCGGCGTCGGCCGCGGCCGCCTTCGCGTACGAGGAGACCGCCTGCGCCCGGGTCTTGTCGACGTTCACGGCCACCGATCGGAACAGCCATCCCAACGTCAGGATGATGCCGCCCAGGATGAGCGCGAAGCTCACGTCGAGGATCACGACCGGCCAGTAGACGGGCTCGAGACCGACCTGGATCATCCGGACGACACCGAACAGCAGGGGCAGGGCGATCGTGAAGGCGATCTGCAGCGGGAAGGGGAACGCGAGCACTGCCGCCAGTGTCGCGAGGTTGAGCAGGTACCAGATCCACGGCTCGTCCGGTGTCGGCGGTTCGACGCCCGCCGTGGCGATCGGCCACGCGAGCAGCACGAGGACGTAGACGATCGCGAAGACCCCCGCCGCGGGGCGCACACCCCGGCCGACGACGCACGCGAGCACCATCACGCCGAGCGCGCCGAACACCACGACCATGAGCGGCACGTGCCACCCCGGGCGTTCGGGAGCGGGTCCTAGAGCGCTCAGGAACGACTGGAGTCCGAGGATCAGCGAGCCGAAGCCGCCGGCGACGAGCGAGATGATGCGCTCGACGCGGGAGCGGGTGAACGACCCGATGCCGGCGGTCGTCTGCGGCGAGTGCGGGATCTGCCCCCACGCCGTGTCGAGCACGCCGGTCTGTGCGTCAGCGGCCACGCGCGACGTCTCCCGGGTCCGCCGAGGGCTCGACCAGGATCCCGTCCTCGACGGCGCGATGCAGCAGATCGATCTTCGTCGGTGCAGGCCTGCCGACCTCGACGTACTTGACGCGGATGCGCGTGATGTTCTCCTTCGCCGTCGAGTACGCGACCCCGAGGCGGTCGGCCACCACCTTGAGCGGCAGCCCGGCGGCGTACAGACGGAGCACGTCGCGCTCGCGCGCCGAGAGCTGCGCATCGGCGAAGGCACGGTCACCCTCGACGGCACTGGCCCACTCGACGTTGTTGAGCGGCTCGCCGCGCGCGACCGTGCGCACCGCCGCGATCACGTCGCCGATGGGCGAGGACTTGCTGACGACGCCGGCGGCACCGGCGGAGAGCGCCTCCCGCACGGCCGCGGGCCGGTCGGCGACACTGTGGATGATGACGCTCGAGCCGTCGAGCACGAGTCGTCGCACGTTCTCGGTGACGGTGGTGCCGTCGCCGAGCGTCAGATCGAGCACCACCACGTCTGCGGGCGCCTGACGCGAGAACGCACGCCAATCGACGTACTCCGTGACGGTGCTGCCCGAGAACGCGACGGTCATCGTCTCGGCGCGGGCGCACGCCGCCTCGAGGCCGAGCCGGACCGACTCGTGATCGTCGATGAAGGCCACCCGCGTCATTCCGCCAGCCTAGCGACGAGTGTCACGCGCGGGTGAGAACCGCCACGGCTTCGACGTGATGCGAATTCGGAAAAAGGTCCAGGCCATCGACACTTGCGAGCTCGTACCCGCCGGCACGGAAGGTCGCGATGTCGCGGGCGAGCGCGACGGGGTCGCACGCGACGTAGACGACGGTCGCGGGCGCGAGCGAGGTCAGGTGATCGACGACCTCGCGGCCGGCTCCCGAGCGGGGCGGGTCGAGCAGGACGACCCCACGCGACAGCCGCTCGCGTTCGGGGACGGATGCCTCGGCCGCGAGCCGCGCGAGCCACCGGTCGACGCGCCCGGTCTCGGCGCGAGCCCCGACCCACTCGGCGAGGTTCTCCCCCGCATGCTCGGTCGCGCGCGCGTCGGACTCGACGCTCGTCATGCGGGTCGAGGATCCGCCCAGATCGCCGAGCGTCGCGGCGAAGAGGCCGACGCCGCCGTAGAGGTCCAGGTGCCAGGCGTCGGGGTCGACGACGGCATCGCCGGGCAGCGCGCCGAGCGCTGCGGCGACGGTGGTGGTGAGGGTGTGCGCCGCCAGACGGTGGACCTGCCAGAAACCGCCGGCATCGACGCGGAAGTCGCGGCCGCCGACGCTCTCGAGGACGACCTCGGGAGCGGGCGCCTTGCGGTGCCTGGGGGTCGCCGCCCGAGCGCCGCGTCCGCGGCGGGCCGCAGCATCCGATGTCCGCACCGGCCGTGGAAGCATGCGGACGCGACCGTCCGCCGGCTGGACGAGATCGACACGACCGGGCTCGCTGGCGGCGAGCGCGAGCGCAGCGCGCTCGACGGCCGGCGTGGCGAGGGGCAGGTCTTCGAGCGGGACCACACGGTGGCTGCGCGCGGCGTACTGGCCGACGTTGCCGTCCGCGTCCACGTGCAGGCTCACCCGGGTTCTCCACCCGGTGCCGTCGACCGACTCGCCGTCGGCTTCGGCGCCGTCGAGGGCGGGAGCCGGCGCGACGCCGCTCATCGTGGCGACCGGGTCGGTGATGCCGCCGAACCGCTGCAGCGCGTCGAGGAGCACCTCGAGCTTGAGCGCGCGCTGGTGCTCGAGCGCCATGTGGCCGAAATCGGCGCCGCCGGGCCGCTGCTCCGGTGGGATGTCGACGTCGGCTTGGCGCCAGACGTGCAGCTGCCGGTGCGGCGACGCCTCGAGCACCTCGAGCGTCTCGCCGCGCCAGAACGACTTCTTCCCGGTGTCGGTGAGCCGCACGCGGACGCGCTCACCCGGGATCGTGTCGGGCACGAACACGACGCGGCCGTCGTGCCGGGCGACGAAGACGCCGCCGTGGGCGACGCCCGTGATGTCGAGATCGAGGATGTCGCCGGTTTCACTCACCCGACGAGCCTACGTCCCCGCCCCGTACTGTGAGGGGATGCGCGTCTGCCTCGCCTCCACCTCGCCCGCCCGGCTCATGCTGCTCGGGCAGTTCGGCATCCGTCCGCTCACCGTCGCCCCCGACGTGGACGAGGAGGCCGTCATCGCGGCGGTCGAGGCGGCCGAGACCCGCACGCTCGCGCCCGATGAGCACGTCCTGCTGCTCGCGCGGCGCAAGGCGGCGGAGGTCGCGGCGCGGCTGCGCGACGACATCCCGGAGTTCGACGGCATCGTGATCGGCGGCGACTCGATGTTCGAGCTCGACGGCGAGGTGCTCGGCAAGCCCTACACGCCCGAGAACGCAGCCGCCCGCTGGCGCGCGATGCGCGGGCGCACCGGAGTGCTGCACTCGGGCCACGCCGTGGTGCGCATCGAGCCGGGCGAGCCCCCGCGCGAGGTGCACGCGACGGCTGCGGCATCCGTCTCCTTCGTCGCGGACGTGACGGATGCCGAGATCGACGCGTACGTCGCGACCGGCGAGCCCTTGCACGTGGCGGGCGCGTTCACGGTCGACAGCCTCGGCGGCGCGTTCATCGAGCGGGTCGAGGGCGACCCCTCGACGGTCGTCGGCATGTCGGTGTCGACGCTCCGGCAGCTCGTGCGCGAGGTGGGCGTGGAGTGGACGTCACTGTGGAACACGTCGGATCCGTCGCTCGAACGGTCCGAGATCGGTGAGAAGTCGTTCGTGGAAGACGGGGCGCAGTGAGGGCGTAACAGTTGTAGTAGGAATCCCACGTTTCTGGTCGGTTCTTGTACGAACCGCTCAAAAGCCCTGGGGATGCCGTGGGTAGGCTGGCATCCATGCCTCAGATCGCCAAGGTTCTCGTTGCCAACCGCGGCGAGATCGCCGTCCGCGTCATCCGCGCCGCCCGCGACGCCGGGAAGGCGTCGGTCGCCGTCTACGCCGATCAGGACCGCGACGCCATGCACGCCCGCCTCGCGGACGAGGCGTACGCGCTCGAGGGCGCGACCAGCGCCGAGACGTACCTGTCGATCGACAAGATCCTCTCCGTCGCGCGCCGCTCCGGCGCCGATGCGGTGCACCCCGGCTACGGCTTCCTCGCCGAGAACGCCGACTTCGCGCGTGCCGTCATCGCGGCCGGCCTCGTCTGGATCGGCCCGTCGCCCGAGGCGATCGAGGCCCTCGGCGACAAGGTGACCGCCCGCGCGGTCGCCGAGAAGGTCGGCGCTCCGCTCGCACCCGGCACCCCCGGCCCCGTGGCCGGCGCCGACGAGGTCGTCGCGTTCGCCGAAGAGGTGGGTCTGCCCATCGCGATCAAGGCGGCATACGGCGGCGGCGGACGCGGCCTCAAGGTCGCCCGCACGATCGATGAGGTGCCCGAGCTGTTCGAGTCCGCGACCCGCGAGGCGATCACCGCCTTCGGTCGCGGCGAGTGCTTCGTGGAGAAGTACCTCGACAAGCCCCGTCACGTCGAGACGCAGTGCCTCGCGGACTCTGCCGGCAACGTCGTCGTCATCTCCACCCGTGACTGCTCGCTGCAGCGCCGCCACCAGAAGCTCGTCGAGGAGGCGCCCGCGCCCTTCCTCACCGAGCAGCAGAACCAGACCCTGTACAGCGCATCGAAGGCCATCCTCAAGGAGGTCGGCTACGTCGGCGCGGGCACCTGCGAGTTCCTGATCGGCGCCGACGGCACGATCTCGTTCCTCGAGGTGAACACGCGCCTGCAGGTCGAGCACCCGGTCTCGGAAGAGGTCACCGGCATCGACCTCGTGCGCGAGCAGTTCCGCCTCGCCGAGGGCGAGGAGCTCGGCTACGACGACCCGAAGCCCGAGGGCCACTCGATCGAGTTCCGCATCAACGGCGAGGACCCGGGCCGCGGCTTCCTCCCCCAGCCCGGACCGATCCACGTGTTCAAGACGTTCGGCGGCCCCGGCATCCGCCTCGACTCCGGCGTCACCGCCGGCGACAGCGTGTCGGGTGCGTTCGACTCGCTGCTCGCGAAGATCATCGTCACGGGCCGCGACCGCGCCGAGGCGCTCGAGCGCTCGCGGCGCGCGCTGGACGAGTTCGAGGTCTCGGGCCTGCCGACCGTGCTCCCGTTCCACCGCGCCGTCGTGCGCGACCCCGCGTTCACCGCGGAGGACGGCCGCTTCGGCGTCTTCACGCGGTGGATCGAGACCGAATTCGTCAACGACATCGCCCCGTGGGACGGCGAGCTCAGCGAGCCCACTCCCGCCGAGGCGCGGCACACGGTCGTCGTCGAGGTCGCCGGCCGGCGCCTCGAGGTGAGCCTGCCCGACCGCGTCGTCGCGCCCGTCGGCGTCGCCGGACGCCCGGCGGCCGTGCCGCCGTCGCGCCGCTCGCACGCCCCCTCGGTCGTCGCGGGCGCCTCGGGCGACGCGGTGAAGTCGCCGATGCAGGCCACGGTGGTGAAGATCGCCGTCGAGGAGGGCCAGCAGGTCGTCAAGGGCGATCTCGTGATCGTCCTCGAGGCGATGAAGATGGAGCAGCCCATCCAGGCCCACAAGGACGGCGTCATCGGCGCCATCAACGCCGACCCCGGCACGACCGTGTCGGCGGGCCACCAGCTGCTCACCATCTCCTGATCCCGATCCCGTCCTCTCGCGTCGTCGGGCGCGCCGAAACACGGGTCCGTCGCGCGACACTCCGGGCGCAGCATCCATCACCGGCGTGTCGCCGTGATCGACCCGTGCTCGCGCATCACGCAACCGGCGGACGGATGCCTCGACCCCGCGCCGTCGGCGAGGGTGTCAGTATGGCGGGATGAATGCTCCGAACGGCGATGCTCCCGAGGTGTCGGCGCTCGCGATCAACGTCGTGATCCCGCCGCAACTCCGCTGGCGGGACTTCCGCCGCGGCGAGGAGTTCGAGCTGCAGACGCTGACCGTCCGCCTGCTGCCCGACCTCTCGGTCGCGGTGAAGGCCTACGGCCGCCCGGTCGTGGGCGGACGCGGCGCCTACGTCTCCTTCGCGATGCCCGACCGTCCGGAGCTGCGGGCGCTGGTCGATGCCGCCGCGGACCGCGCCGCCGACCTCTGGCGCGGCAACACCGGCCTCGGCTGACCCGGGTTTGTCCGGCACGCGGGCGCCGAGGCATCCGTCGCCCCCGCTTTCACAGGTCAACCGGGCTCCCACAGGAGACGAAGCGCCTCCCGGATCCTTCCGAGCCCCGGTTGACCTGTTGAAAGGGAGCGACAGCGAGTGAGGGATGCCTCGGCCCTGCCGCCGCGAACCGCGCGGCGGACCTCTGGGCCGGCAACACCGGCCTCGCCTGACCCGGGATCACGGTCCCCCACGGCCCCTCCAGGCCGCAGTGACGCCGGATGACGGATGCTGCGGGCCGCGGCATCCCGTTCACATCACGTGATCTCGCCGAGCGCACACGACATGCGCGCGAACATCGGGTGCGCTCGGTGAGAGCACACGGTCCGAACGAGGGCGTCAGCCGCCGTAGACGTTGTGGTCGACGACGTGCATCGCGCGCGCGGCATCCGTGATGCTGCCCGACAGCGACGGGTAGACCGCGAAGACACGGGAGACCTGGTCGACCGTCAAGCGGCGCTCGACGGCGATGGCGATCGGGTAGATCAGCTCGGAGGCGCGGGGGCCGACGATGACGCCGCCGATGACGGTGCCGCTGCCCTCGCGGGCGATGATCTTGACGAAGCCGTCCTTGATGCCCATCATCTTGGCGCGCGGGTTGGCCGCCAAGGGCAGCTTGTGGACGACGCCGTTGATGTGGCCGTCCTCGATGTCGTTCTCCTGCCAGCCGACGGTGGCGATCTCGGGGGCGGTGAAGATGTTCGACGTGATGCGGCGTCGCTCGAGCGGGATCACGACGTCGCCGAGCGCGTGGAAGACCGCGGTGCGGCCCTGCATCGAGGCGACGGAGGCGAGCGGCACGAACGTGGTGCAGTCGCCCGCGGCGTAGATGTTCGGCACCGAGGTGCGCGCGACGCGGTTGACCTGGATGTGGCCGGACTCGGTCATCTGGACGCCGGCCTGCTCGAGGCCGATGCCCTGGGTGTTCGGGATCGAGCCGACGGCCATGAGGCAGTGGCTGCCCTCGACGGTGCGGCCGTCGGAGAGGGTCACGACGACGCCGTCGCCGGTGTTCTCCACCTTGTCGGCCCGCGACTTCGACAGCAGCTTCATGCCGCCGCGCTTGAAGACGCGCTCGAGCACGGCCGCGGCATCCTTGTCCTCACCGGGGAGCACCTGGTCGCGGCTCGACACCAGGGTGACCTTCGCGCCGAGGTTCATGTACGCGCCGGCGAACTCGGCGCCCGTGACGCCGGAGCCGACCACGATGAGGTGCTCGGGGAGCGCGGTCATGTTGTACAGCTGCGTCCACGTGAGGATGCGCTCGCCGTCGGGCTTCGCGCTGGCGAGCTCGCGGGGCGACGCACCCACCGAGACGACGAGCGTGTCGGCCTCGATGCGGTCGAAGTCGGTGCCGCCGGGGCCCGTCGACACCACGACGGCGTTGCCGCCCTCGAGGCGGCCGTGGCCCGAGATGATGCGGACGCCCGCCTCGGCGAGCGACGCGCGCATGTCGTCGGACTGCTGGCGGGCGAGCGTCAGGAGGCGCTTGTTGACGGCGGTGAGGTTGATGGCGATCTCGGGCTTGAGCGGCTTGCCGTCCTTGCCCTTCGCGAACAGCTGCACACCGAGGTCGCCGGCGCCGGCGATCGCGACGGCCGCGTCGGCGGTCGCGATGAGCGACTTCGACGGGACGACGTCGGTGATGACCGCCGATCCGCCGATGCCGGCGCGCTCGACCACCGTCACCTCGGCTCCGAGCTGGGCGGCGGCCAGCGCCGCTTCGTAGCCTCCGGGTCCGCCGCCGAGGATGGCGACGGTCTGGGTGGTCTCGAAGCTGATCGACATGAATTCCATTCTCCCCTGCCGCGCGCCTCGGAGGCGACACCGCGACACTCCCGGGTGCGGCCCGGACACGGCTTCGCTGGCCCTCGTCGCCGTCCGTTCCTAAAGTGGTTCCATGTCAGACACCACCGGCAACCCTCTCGACGACCCCACGGCCGACCCGTTCGCGGTGGCCGCCGCCGCCGCAGAGGACATCGCCCGCATCACCGGCGTCGAGCGACACGACATCGCGCTCACGCTCGGCAGCGGCTGGGGCAAGGCCGCGGAGCTCCTCGGAGAGACGACCTCGACGTTCCCCGCCACCGAGGTGACCGGCTTCAGCGCCCCGGCCCTCACCGGCCATGTCGGAACCCTTCGCAGCGTCGTCACGCCGAAGGGGCGCCGCGTGCTCGTGATCGGCGCCCGCACCCACTACTACGAGGGGCACGGCGTCCGCCGGGTGGTGCACAGTGTGCGCACCGCCGCCGCGGCCGGTGCGCGCACGATGGTGCTCACGAACGGTGCGGGCGGCATCAAGCACACCTGGCACCCCGGGCGCCCGGTGCTGATCAGCGACCACATCAACCTGACCGGCGACACCCCGCTCGAGGGCGCGACCTTCATCGATCTCACCGACCTGTACTCGCTGCGACTGCGCGACCTCGCCCGCTCCATCGACGCGAGCCTCGACGAGGGCGTCTACACGCAGTTCCGCGGACCGCAGTACGAGACGCCGGCCGAAGTGCAGATGGTCAAGGCGTTCGGCGGGCACATCGTCGGCATGTCGACCGCTCTCGAGGCGATCGCCGCACGTCAGGCCGGCATGGAGATCCTCGGCTTCTCGCTCATCACGAACATGGCCGCGGGCATCCAGAAGCACCCGCTCAGCCACCAGGAGGTGCTCGAGGCCGGCCGCAACGCCGAGCCCGTCATCTCGTCGCTGCTGGCGCGCGTGATCGGGGCGCTGTGAACGGCGGGGCGGACACCGCCGCCGGCGTCCTCGCGCGCGCGCACGCGTGGCTCGCACAGGACCCCGACGGCGAGACCCGCGCCGAGCTGCGCGCGCTGATCGAGGCCGCGGAGTCGGGCAACCCCGCCGCGGTCGAAGACCTCGAGGACCGCTTCTCGGCGCGCCTCGCCTTCGGGACCGCAGGACTGCGCGGCGCCCTGGGCGCCGGCAGCAACCGCATGAACCGCGTGCTCGTCGCGCAGGCCGCCGCGGGTCTCGCGGCGTACGTGCGCGAGCAGGCGGGGCTCCCGCCGGTCGGGATCGAGGCCGGCTCGCATGCGGACGACACGGATGCTGCAGCCGCCGCCCACGACGGCGCAGCAGACGAGGGCGCAGCGGTCGCACCTGCGGGCGATGAGCCGGCGGACGACGCGGCGTCCGCCGGGGGTAGCGGCTCGGATGTCCAGGACACGGTGGAGACGGATGCTCAGGCCGCCGGCGACGCCCGCGCCGAGGATCAGGGTCACGACGCCGAAGCGAGTGTCGACGGCGACGAGCCCGGCGTCGAGGACGGCGGGGGCGCTGCGCACGACGCGGGCGCCGCAGCATCCGTTCCGGACCGCCTCGCGGCGCCGTCCGCGCCCGAGCTCACCGAGACCCCCTCCGCCGACGCGCTGGAGGCTGAGGGACCGGAGGTGCCCGGAATCCTCGACGACGCCCCGATCGTCGTGATCGGCTACGACGGGCGCCGCAACTCCGACGTGTTCGCGCGCGACTCGGCCGAGATCTTCGCCGGAGCGGGGCTCCGCGCGATCCTCCTGCCGCGGCTGCTGCCGACGCCGGTGCTCGCGTTCGCCGTGCGCCACTTCGGTGCGGCGGCCGGCGTCATGGTCACGGCGAGCCACAACCCGCCCGACGACAACGGCTACAAGGTGTACCTGGGCGGCGACGACGACGGCTCGCAGATCGTGTCGCCAGCCGACGCCGAGATCGCCGCGCACATCGCGCGCGTGGCGGAGGCCGGCGACATCAGCACGCTCCCGCGGTCGCTCGGGTTCGAGCTGGCCACCGAGAGCGTCGTCGACGCGTACGTCGCCGCGACCGCCGCGGTCGCACCCGCCCCCGCGGGCGCCGAGGGTCTCACCTGGGTGTACACGGCGATGCACGGCGTCGGCTGGGAGACGCTGTCGCGCATCCTCGAGACCGCAGGCTACCCCGCCCCGGTGCCGGTCTCGGCCCAGCTCGAGCCCGACGGCGCCTTCCCCACCGTCGCGTTCCCCAATCCCGAGGAGCCCGGCGCGATGGACCTCGCGTTCGAGGCCGCGCGCGAGGCGGGCGCCGAGCTCGTCATCGCGAACGACCCCGACGCCGACCGTCTGGCCGTCGCGCTTCCCGACGAGTCCGCCGAGGGCGGCTGGCGCCGCCTCACGGGCAACGAGATCGGCCTGCTGCTCGGCTGGCGCGCCGGCCGGCTCGCGACCGCCGACGGAGCCGCCCCTGCCTCAGCGGACGGCACCGGTGCCTCGCTCGCATGCTCGCTGGTGTCGTCGCCCGGCCTCGAGGCGGTGGCCCAGCACTACGGTCTCGACTTCCACGCGACGCTCACCGGGTTCAAGTGGATCTCCCGCGCGCCGGGCATCGTCTTCGGCTTCGAGGAGGCGCTCGGCTACCTGGTGAACCCCGGGACCGTGCGCGACAAGGACGGCGTCTCGGCCGCCGTCGCGATGCTGGGCATGGTGGCCGAGGCCCGCGGTCGCGGCGCGACGCTGGCCGATCTGCTGGCCGAGTTCGATGAGCAGTTCGGTTCGTTCGCGAGCGACCAGGTCTCGATCCGGGTCGAGGACGTGTCGCAGATCGCCCGGATCATGGCGGCGCTGCGGGAACGGCACCCGTCGTCGGTCGGCGACGTCGCGGTCGACCGCATCGACGACCTGCTCGACGGCGTCGACGATCTGCCGCCCGGCGACGTGCTGCGTCTGTGGCTCGCCGACGGCTCGCGCGTCATCGTGCGCCCGAGCGGCACCGAGCCCAAGCTCAAGCTCTACCTCGACGTGCGTGGCGAGTCCCGCGAGGACGCGGCCGCACGCATCGCCGCCCTCGCCGACGGCGCCCGCGCTCTGCTCGCCGAGTACGGCGGCTGACCTCGGTCCGCGTCTCCTCGCGTTCGGGGCGCATTTCCTCCGTCGGGGCGCACGTTCTGCGCCCCGACGGAGAATCTGCGCCCCGAACCCGGGGTGACATCGGGTAGCAACGACGACGGAAGAAGACGGATGCTGCGGGCCGCCGCATCCGTCCCCTCCTCGCTCAGCGGAGCACGAAGTGGCCGGGCGTGACCTCGGCGAGCGCGGTGCCGTCGGGCTCGAGGCCGACGGGCTCGGGGCGCGTGGAGATGCGCTCGAGGCGGCGGCGGGCCTGCGCCGGGTCGGTCGACAGCGCCGCGTCGAGCAGGTGCCGCGTGTACGGGTGCTGCGGTGACGCGAAGACCTCCGCGGTCGGGCCGAGCTCGACGATGCGCCCGCGGTTCATGACCGCGGTGCGCGTCGCGATCTCCCGCACGACCGACAGGTCGTGCGAGATGAACAGGTAGGTGAGCTCGAGCTCGCGCTGCAGCCGCAGCAGGAGGTCGGTCACCTGCGCCTGGATCGACATGTCGAGCGCCGACAGCGGCTCGTCGCAGACGACGAAGCCCGGCCGCACGGCGATCGCGCGGGCGATCACGATGCGCTGGCGCTGACCGCCCGAGAACGCGCGCGGGCGGCGGTTGACGGCGTCCCCGTCGATCCCCACGGCGGCGAGCGCCTCGATGGCGCGGGACCGCGGATCGGCGTCGGGGGCGAGCACGGTCAGCGGCTCCATCACGTTCTGGAGTGCGGTCCGGTGCGGGTTGAGCGACGAGAACGGGTCCTGGAAGATCACCTGCATCGAGCGGTGGTACGGGGCGCGCTTCGCGCGGGGAAGCGCCGTGAGGTCGACGCCCTCGTACGTGACGGTGCCGCTCGTGGGCTCGTCCATCTGCAGGATGCAGCGCCCGAGCGTGGACTTGCCGCTGCCGGACTCCCCCACGAGCGCCAGCGTCTCACCGCGGCGGATGGTCAGGTCGATCCCGTCGACAGCGCGTGTCGTGCCGATCGTCCTGCCCCACGCGTTGCGCTGCGGGAATGTCTTGACGAGCCCGCGCACGTCGACGAGGTCAGCGGTGCGGGTCGGGGTCAGGTCGCTCATGCGTCCGCTCCTCTCTCGTCGCCGGTCGCCGCCGCGCCGCGTTCTGCGGGGGCGTCGGGCGCAGCATCCAACAGCTCCTTCGTGTACGGATGCTGCGGCTCGCGGAAGACGCGATCCACCTCGCCCGACTCGACGATGCGGCCGTCCTTCATCACGAGCACGTCGTCGCAGACCGCGGCGACCACGCCGAGGTCGTGCGTCACGATGAGCACCGTGAGCGACCGCTCGGCCTGGAGGGTGCGCAGGAGCGCGAGGATCTGCGCCTGGATCGTGGCATCGAGCGCCGTCGTCGGCTCGTCGGCGAGGAGCAGCTCGGGCTGCGCGAGCAGAGCCATCGCGATCATCGCCCGCTGCCGCATGCCGCCCGAGAGCTCGTGCGGGTACCGCGACAGCACGCGATCGGGCTCGGGGATGCGCACCGCGGCGAGCGCCTCGCGCGCGAGGGCGGTCGCCTGGCGCCTGCCCACCTTCTGGAACCGCTGCGCCACCTCGGTGAGGTGCGCGCCGATCCGCACGAGCGGGTTGAACGAGGTCATCGGATCCTGGAAGACCATGGCCGCGGGCAGGCGCCGGCGCGAGGACGTGACGTCCGCTCCGTCGAGGAGCACGCGGCGCCACTCGCGGTTCGCGCCGTCGGGGAGGATCCCCATGAGCGCCCGCAGCAGCATCGTCTTGCCCGAGCCCGATTCGCCGACGATGCCCACCACGCGCCCGCGGGGGACGTCGAACGAGACGTCGTCGAGCACGGTCACGCGCCCGCCGGTGCGCCCGGGCAGGTCGACGTCGAGCCCGTCGACGCTGAGCAGCACGTCGCTCGTCGACGTCATGACGCCCCTCCTTCGCTGACCGACTGACGCAGCGCGTCACCCAGCACGTTGAACGACAGCACGGTGAGCAGGATCAGCACACCGGGGATGAGCGCGAGGTACGGCGCGGTCTGGAGGCTTCCCTGTGCGCTCTCGAGCAGGCTCCCCCACGACGCCATCGGCGGCTGGATCCCCAGCCCGAGGAAGCTGAGCGCCGACTCGGTGAGGATCGCGGTCGAGATGCTCGCCGTGGCGGCGACGATGATCGTCGGCGCCGCGTCGGGCACGACGTGCCGCCACATCACGAGCTCGCGACGCACGCCGATGTACTGCGCGTAGCGGACGAATGCCCGCTCACGCAGCGTGAGGGTCTCGGCCCGCACGAGGCGGGCCGTCGCCATCCACGAGAAGACGCCGATCACGAAGATGATCGTCCACAGGCCCGGCTTGAGGAAGACGCTCGCGACGATGACGAGCACCATCCACGGGATGGACGAGAGGAAGTCGACGAAGCGCATGAGGGCGTCGTCGACGCGCCCGCCGGCGTACCCGGCGATGAGCCCCACCATGACACCGATGGCGGTCGCGGCAGCCATCGCGAGGATGCCCACGGTCAGCGAGATCCGGGCGCCGTAGACGACCCGCGAGAAGTAGTCGCGGCCGAGCTCGTCGGTGCCGAACCAGTGCGCGGCGCTCGGCGGCTGCCAGCGGATCGCGAGGTCGGTGGTCGACGGGTCGAGGGGCAGGAGCGGCGCGAGGAGCGCGATCAGGCCCACGACGGCAAGGAACGCGATCGCGAGCAAAGCCGAGACCGAGCGGAAGGAGCGCGTGCGGTGCACGAGCGTGGTCGCGTCGACGACCGCCGCGACGTTGGGGGTGGTGGTCGTGGTCATGATCCCGCTCCGATCCGGATGCGCGGGTCGACGACGACGTACAGCACGTCGGCGATGAGGTTGCCGACGATGACGAGCACCGCCGACAGCAGCAGCACCGCGAGCACGACCGGGTAGTCGAGGCTGCGGGTCGCCGTGAGGAAGTAGGGGCCGATCCCCGGCCAGCCGAAGATCGACTCGGTCACGATGGCCCCCGTGACGAGGATCGGCAGGGCGAGACCGAGCTGCGTGATGATCGGCAGCATCACGTTGCGACCGACGTGACGTGTGAGCACCTGGCGCCGCGAGGCGCCGAACCCGCGCTGCACGAGCACGTAGTCCTGCGAGAACTGGCTGATCGTCGCCGAGCGCACGTACCGCGCGAGCTCGGGGAAGAACGCGACCACGAGCACCAGGAACGGCATGACGAAGTGCATCAGGAAGTCGACGGGGTCGCCCTGTTTGCCGACGGAGTGCATGCCGATGATCGGGAACCACCGCAGCTGGTAGCCGAAGACGTAGATCACGAGCAAAGCGAACCAGAACGACGGCGTCGCGATGCCGATGCCCGCAAGAGAGTCGATGGCCTTGTCGACAACGGTGCCGCGGCGCGAACCGGCGATGAGGCCGAGCACCACCGCGAGCAGCAGCGCCGCGAGGTACGCGGGAGCCACGAGCATGATCGTGTTGGGGATGCGCGCGGCCAGCTCCTCGGCGATCGAGTGGCGGCTCGCGAGCGAGTAGCCGAAGTCGCCCTGCAGCACGTTGGCGAGCCACAGGCCGTACTGCACGACGATGGGCTGGTCGAGCCCGTACCGCTCGCGCATGGCGGCCTTGGTCTCTTCCGACATCTGCGGGGTCGTGATGGTGTCGACCACGTCGTACGGCGCCGCGTGCAGCAGCGCGAAGACGACGAACGTCACGAGCAGCAGCATCGGCACGACCTGCAGCAGGCGGCGGAGGATGTAGACCGCCATCGTTCTCCTTTCACGGCTGTGTCCGGCGGGATGCTGCGACGCAGCGCCCGCCGGACACACGACGACGTCACGGGCACCCGGTTGCGAGCACCCGTGACGTCAGCGACTCACTGCTCGGTGAGGAGCCCGAAGTTCTCGAACGTGTAGATCGGGACCAGCTTGGCGTCCTCGACGCCGCCGATCCGCGGGTTCACGGCGAGGATCTTGAGGTTGTCGGCGAGCGGGAAGACCACCGCGTCCTCGGCGATCTGCGCCTGCAGGTCGGCGTAGATCGCCTTGCGGGCCTCGGGGTCGAGCTCGACTGCTCCCTGGTCGAACAGCGCGTCCGTGGCCGGGTTGGAGTACGAGAAGTAGTTCGCCGAGGCGCCCGTGCGGTACAGCAGGCTGTACGCGTCGGGGTCTTGACCCATGATGTAGCCGCCGAGGAACGCGTCGTACTGCGATTCGGCGCCCTTCTGGATCTCCTCGAAGACCGCGGCGGGCTCGATGCCCGCGAGCTCCACCGTGATGCCGGCGTCCTTCAGCTGCTGCTGGATGAGGGTCGCCTCGGTCTTCTGCGCGGGGTCGGCCCCGGCGTACGCGAGCGTGAACGAGAGGTCGGAGACGCCGGCCTCCTCGAGGAGGGCTGCCGAGGCATCCGAGTCCTGCTCGTACTTCTCGACGTCCTCGGTCGCGAACGCGTTGCTCGGCGGAAGGATCGTGTAGGCGTTCTCGTAGTAGTCGTCACTGAGGAACGCGGCGGTGTTGATGTCGTCACGGCTCAGGGCGAAGAAGATCGCCTGGCGGACCTTCGGGTCGGTGAGCTTCGCGGCGTTGAGGCCCAGGTAGGCCACGCGGCCCTCGGCGTACGGGTAGACGTTCAGGCCCGCGCCCTCGAGCTCGGCGATCGCGTCGGGCGTGGCGAACGATGCGTCGACCTCGCCCGTCTGCAGCGCCGTCTTGGTCGTGTTCGGGTCCGCCACGATGCGCAGCGTCAGCTCGGGGATCTTCGGCGCCTCGCCGTAGTAGTTCTCGTTCGCCTCGAACGTGAGGTACTGGCCGCGCTCGTACTCGGTGAGCGTGTACGGGCCCGATCCGACCGCGAGCGGGTCGAGCTCGCTCACCGAGAAGTCGGTGACGTCGCCGTACACGTGCTCGGGGATGATGTACGTCTCGGTCGCGATGTTGCTGAGGGCTGCGGCGCTCACGCTCGGCAGGCGGAAGACCACGGTGCGCTCGTCGGTCGCCTCGGCGGTGATGGGCTGGTCGCCCACATACAGCAGGTCGGCGTTGCCGTTCTCGCGGACGGCCTTGTTCGTGTAGGTGAAGACGACGTCGTCGGCCGTGAGGGGCTCGCCGTCGGACCAGGTCAGGCCGTCCTTCAGCGTGACGGTGACCGAGAGTCCGTCGTCGGCAGGCTCGATGGACTCGGCCAGCTCGTTGACGACGGTGCCGTCGCCCTCGACGCGCGCGAGCGGCGAGTAGACGATGTTCGTGACGGTCAGGCCCCAGCGGTCGCTGACGTTGATCGGGTTGAGCGACGACGGGTCGCTCGCGATCGCGTAGGTGAGCTGGCCGGTGGCCTCGGCACCGGACGTCTCGGGTGCGGCATCGCCCTGCGCGCAGGCGGCCAGACCGATGGTCGCCGCCAGTGCCAGTGCGATGGGGGCGATCACTCGCCTCTTCGTCTTCATCTGTTTCGAGTCCTCTTCGCTGTGCATGCGCCGGAATGGACGCACCGTTCGAGCCTAGGCGGGGCTCCGGAGGCGAGGGCCGGCCGTGGCGAACAATTGCGAAGTATGACGACGTGCGGGCGCGCATGTGGACGTCAACGCGAGAGGGATGCTTCGCACGTTGCGCATCCGGCAGGGTTCGCAGTACCTGCGGCCTACGCTCGAAGCATGCTCCTCACCTCGCCGGTCACCCTCGAGAACGCGCACGTGCGCCTGGAACCCCTCTCCGGGGAGCACGAGGCCGACCTGGCCGCCGCGGCCGTGGGCCTGGAGCACGCCTGGTACACATCGGTGCCGCGCCCGGAGGGCATCGCCGCCGACATCGCGCAGCGACTCGCCTGGCGCGACCAGGGTCACATGAACCCGTGGGCGGTGCGCCGGCTGGACACCGGCCGGGTGATCGGCACGACCACGTTCTGCAGCATCGACCAGGCCAACCGGCACGTCGAGATCGGGCACACGTGGATCGGAATCGAGGCGCAGCGCACGGCCGTGAACA
The DNA here is from genome assembly GCF_057656735.1 of Microbacterium sp. Soil_C_42. Classification (NCBI taxonomy): domain Bacteria; kingdom Bacillati; phylum Actinomycetota; class Actinomycetes; order Micrococcales; family Microbacteriaceae; genus Microbacterium; species Microbacterium sp. Soil_C_42. The sequence goes on along the minus strand of NZ_JBDGJU010000009.1, from coordinate 58,932 downwards.
CCGCCTCGAAGCTGCTGCTGCTCGCCCACGCGTTCGATCGGTGCGACGCCATCGCGGTGGAGTTCCGCACGCACTGGCACAACCGCCAGTCCCGCGCCGCCATCGCGCGCCTCGGCGCCAAACAGGACGGCGTGCTGCGCAACCACCGCCTCGGCCCCGACGGCACCCTCCGCGACACCGTGGTGTTCTCGATCCTCCCGACCGAGTGGCCCGCGGTGCGCCTCGACCTCACCGAGCGCCTCGCCCGCGGCTGACGCCGCGGGCGCAGCATCCGTTCGCCCTCGTCGTTTGCCGGCCCCGCCCGCCGCAGCCAGCCCACTTCCGGGTTTGGGGCGCGATCTCTCCGTTGGGGCGCAGATCCTCCGCCCCAACGGAGAAGCTGCGCCCCAAACCCCGTGCGGGATGACCGAGTCCCGCTGACGAGTTGGATCGGCGGCCGGTTCCTCCCCAGCCGGGCCACACCGTGCCGCACCGCCGTGTTGTCCACGGCGGCGGCGGAGCGCCCGGGCGCCGCCTTCGGCGTCGTCCGTCATCGTGGTGAACTGTCCGACGAGGACGTCGTGGAAGTCGACGGCCTGCGGATCACCTCGCTCGCGCGCACGGTCGCGGATGTCGCGCGCACCGCGACGTTCGAGCAGGCGGTGACGATCGCCGATGCGGCACTGCGCAAACAGTTCGTGGCGGGACCAGGCGAGTACGACGCGGATGGAGCCCACGCCTTTCGCGACAGAGTCGCCGAGATCGTCAGGCGATCTGCGCACGGTCAGACGCGCGCACGACGAGTCCTGGACTTCGCCGACGGTCGAGCGCAACTGCCTGGTGAGAGCATCAGCCGGATCCGGCTGCGAGAGGTCGGGTTCCGCATCCTCGAGCTTCAGGTGGCCGTTGCTGGACCGCGCGGAAGACCCTATTACGTGGACTTCGGACTCGAGGAGATCGCCGCCTTCGGCGAGTTCGACGGAGCAATCAAGTACGTCGATGGAAAGCTGCTCGACGGCCGGACCTCCTCTCAGGCGCTCGACGCGGAGAAGCAACGCGAGGATTGGATCCGTGGCACAACCCAGCGCCGATACGCACGATGGGGCTGGCCGCACCTGGCGACTGCGTCCGAGCTCGGTGCACGTCTCGAGGCGTTCGGCATCCGGCCTTCACGATGACCCACGGATGAGGGCCTTGGGGCGTGAATTCTCCGTTGGGGCGCAGAACCCGCGCCCCAACGGAGGATGCGCGCCCCAAACCGGTGAAAGACGATGGGGCCCGGAGACGGATGCTGCGGCTCAGCCGTCGATGACGGCGACGAGCTCGTCGAGGAAGGCGTTGAAGTCGGTGCCCCGGCGGACGAGGCGCTGCACGCTGTCGCGCTCGCTGAACACCTCGACGAACTGCTCGAACACCGTCTGGAAGGCCTCGCGGTCGGTCTCGGAGAACGCCACCAGCGCCACGACCTGCACACGGCCGTCGCCCCACGGGATCGACGGGTCGGCGATGCCGATGGCGATGGCGGTGCGGGATGCCGTCATCTCGAGCGCGTGCGGCACCGCCAGCGCGTCGGTGAACGCGGTCGATGAGAGACGCTCGCGCTCGATGGTGCGCTCGACGTACTCGGCATCGATGACCCCGCGGGACTGGAGCAGGGCACCCAGCCCTCGGATCACGCCCTCTTCGTCCGCGGCTTCGTCGAGGCCGCGGACGAACGCGGACGGCTCGAAGTAGCGCTCCAGCTCGGCGCGCAGCCGCGCGAGGCGGCGCGAGCGGCGGATCCTCCCGGCTGCGGCCTGCACACGCTCGACGTCGGCGTCGGTGAGGAACGGCTGGATGCGCACGATCCGGTCGTTCGTCGTGGGCGGGTCGATCGTCGTCAGGACGAGGGCGGTGTCGATCGAGGCCCAGTCGGGATCGACGCGGGTCTCGACGCCCACGACCTCGATCGCCTGCCCGAGCGAGCGGTCGACGCTCGAGCGCAGCAGCTCGTGCAGGTCGTAGTAGCCGGGGCACACGATCGTCGCGGTGAGGAGCTGGTCCGCGCGGCGGCTGCGCTCGAGCCGGCCGCCGACATGCATCGCGATGTAGGCGATCTCGTCGTCGGGCAGCGGAATGCCGAGCCGCTGCTGCAGCCTGCTCGCGACGAACACCGCGACCTCGAAGATCATCGGGTACGTCGACTTCAGCGACCGTGTCAGCGGATTGCGCGACCACGCCTGCTCGCGGGCGCGGTGCAGCAGATTCTGCACGTGCAGCGCGAGCCGCGCCACGAAGTCGTCGTGCGCGATGTCGACGAGGAACTCGTCGGCGGCCGCCGTCACGACCTCGCGCACCACGGCCTCGATCTCGGGATCGAGGGAGGACGGCACGGCTGCGGACGCCGCGTCCTCGTGCCCGTCGGGCGCGACGACGCGCGTGAGCACCAGCGTCGCGAGGTGCTGCAGATCGGCGCTGCCGAGCCGCACGCCGAGGTGCCGCTCGGACAGCTCCGCGATGATCTCGGCAACCTGGTTCTGGGTCGGCCGCTCCCGCGCGGTGCCGTCGACGGCGTCGAGCGGGCGGTCGCGCGACGTGCGGTCGGCGGCGATCGCGATGTGCATGACGACGTCGGCGATGCCGAATTCGTTGACGAACCACCCCAGTTCGCCGAGCCGCGCGACGAGCTCGGTCTTGAACGGGCCGAAGGCGTGTGCCCCGACCGATCCCTCGCCGAGCGTGCGGCGGAGGGCGGCGAGGTCGAAGGATCCGGCATCCATCTCGTCGTGGGCGAGCTTGCTCAGCAGGCGCCGCTGCGCGCCCTCGGTGCCGCGCAACCGGGCTCGGGACGCGGAGCGCTCGAGGGTGAGCTCGGTTCCGCCGAGCAGCCCGCGCACGCGGGCGAGGTCGGCATCGAGGGTCGCCGGCGAGACGTGGAGCGCATCGGCGGTCTCGAACACGTCGATGCCCTCCGGTGCGTCGAGGAGCGCCCGCACCAGCGTGTGCAGCCGGTCACGCGGCGTGCCCGTGTCGCCCCCCGCCCGGAGCGCCGCCGCGGCATCGGATCCGGCGCGGTAGCCCTGCGGCCCGGATTCGACCGCGACGCCCGGCGCCACCCGCGCGTTCGCGGCGGTGACGTAGGAGCGGATGCTGCGGGGGGTCACGCCCAGCGCGTCGGCGAGCGCGGATGCCGTGACCCAGTCGCCGTCGCGCAGGAGCAGTCCGAGCACACGATCTTGCCGAGCTCGGGTCACACGCCCAGTCAACCACGCGCTCCGGGCAGCAGGGCCCCCGCGTTTCCGCCCCCGCGGAAGAAGGAGTGGTTGTCCCCTCCCAGCGTTCTCACAAGAATGGCCAGAAGAGGAGGCGGATCGATGAGGATCCTGGTGGTCTGCGGAGCGGGTGCCTCGAGCACCTTCGTCGCTCAGCGCGTGCGTCACGCAGCCCACGCAGAGGGACTCGACTATTCCGCCTTCGCCGGCACCGAGCAGTCGCTTCCGATCGATCTCGATGCCGCCGATGTCGTCCTCGTGGGTCCGCACCTGGTCCATGCGCTCGAGCGCATAGAACGGGATGCCGCCGCACGAGGCACAACGGTGGTGCTGCTGCCGCCCGACATCTTCGGAGACCGGGACGGCACGCGGACGCTCGCGCTGGTCCGCGCCGCGATCGGGAGCCCCGGGGAGCCGCTCCCGGGTGCGGATGCGGCGCCGCACCCCGAGAACTGAACAACACACCGCGACGAACACAGGAACAGACAGAGAGGTCACGACATGCCACCCATCTCCCGCACGGTCCGGATCGGATCGGCGCACGGTCTGCACGCGCGTCCGGCGAAGCTGTTCGCGCAGGCCGCGAAGGATGCCGGCATCCCGATCACGATCGCCAAAGACGCGGGGAGCCCCGTCAACGCGGCGAGCATCCTCGGCGTGATCGCGCTCGGCATCGAGCAGGGCGACTACGTGACCCTCACGGCAGACGGCGACGGGGCGGAGTCGACGCTCGACACGCTCGCTGAACTGCTCACCACCGACCACGACGCGGAGGCCTGAACCATGACTGAACTCCGGGGTGTGGGAATCGGGCTGGGCGTCGCCCAGGGACCGGTCGCGCGCATGGCGGAGCCCGCGCCGGCGCCGTCGGACGCGCCGAGCACGATCAGCGCCGACGAGGAGAAGGCGCGGGTGACGGATGCCGTCGCCGCCGTCGCGCGCGAGCTCGAGGCCCGTGGGGCGCAGGCCGGCGGAGCCGCGCAGGAGGTGCTCGAGGCGCAGGCCATGATGGCCGAGGACCCGACCCTCGCCGACGAGATCGGCACGCGGCTGACGCAGGGCAAGACCGGCGAGTTCGCGGTGTACGACGCGTTCGAGTCGTTCCGCGATCAGCTCACGGCGATGGGCGGCTACCTCGGCGAGCGCGCCGCGGACCTCGACGACGTCGCACAGCGGGTCATCGCCCGCCTCCGCGGCGTACCGGCTCCCGGCGTGCCGGATCCGGGGCATCCGTTCGTCCTCGTCGCGAAGGATCTCGCGCCGGCCGACACGGCGCTCCTCGACCTCGACAAGGTGCTGGCCCTGGTGACCACCGAGGGCGGCCCGACCTCCCACACGGCGATCCTCGCGCGCGAGAAGTCGATCGTCGCGATCGTGGGCGCGACGTCGGCGACCGGGCTGCGCGACGGCGAGACGGTGATCGTGGATGCCGCCGCCGGCGTCGTGACGACCGACCCCACCGCCGAGGAGCTCGAACGGGCGCAGAACCGTGCCGACGCGCGTGCGTCCGCCGCATCCGCTCCGATCACCGACGGCGCGCTCGCCGACGGCACGGCGATCCCGCTGCTGGCGAACCTCGGCAACCCCGAGGGCGCCGCCGACGCGGTCGCGCTCGGCGCCGAGGGCGTGGGGCTGTTCCGCACCGAGTTCCTGTTCCTGAGCTCCAACCAGGCCCCGACCGTCGAGCAGCAGCGCGAGGCGTACACGAAGCTCCTCGCCGCGTTCCCGGGCAAGAAGGTCGTCGTGCGCGTGCTCGACGCCGGCGCCGACAAGCCGCTCGCGTTCCTGAACGACGCGCATGAGGAGAACCCGGCACTCGGGCTCCGCGGCATCCGTGCCCTCCGCGCCAGCGAGGACATCCTGCGCGAACAGCTCACCGCCCTCGCCGAGGCGGATGCCGCCACCGACGCCGACCTGTGGGTCATGGCCCCGATGATCGCCACGGTCGAGGAGACGACCTACTTCACAGACCTCGCGCGCGACTACGGCATCAAGACCGCCGGCGTCATGGTGGAAGTGCCCTCGTCGGCGCTTCTCGCCGACCGCATCCTGGTGGACGCGGACTTCGCCTCCATCGGCACCAACGACCTCACGCAGTACACGCTCGCCGCGGACCGGCTCCTCGGGTCGGTCGCGTCGTTCCAGGACCCGTGGCACCCGGCGGTGCTGCGCCTGATCCGCGAGGTCGGCGACGCCGGCCGCGCGAACGGCAAGCCGGTGGGCATCTGCGGCGAGGCGGCGGCAGATCCCCTGCTCGCCGTCGTGCTCGTCGGCCTCGGCGCCACGAGCCTGTCCATGGCGCCCACGGCCCTCGCCGACGTGCGCGCCGCCCTCCTGCAGCACACCATCGCCGAGGCGCGCGACATCGCCACGGCGGCCCTCGCCGCGAACGACGCGGCATCCGCCCGGTCCGCAGCCCAGCAGGCGGCCGCCCGATAGGCCGCCCCCGGCGGCCGGGACACCCACCACACAAGGGAGACAGCAAAATGACAACGGCGTCAGTGCCCGCATCGGGCACCAGCAAGGCGCGGGTCGGAGTCCAGCGCTTCGGCACGTTCCTGTCCGGCATGATCATGCCGAACATCCCCGCGCTGATCGCGTGGGGCATCTTCACGGCGTTCTTCATCGGCGTCGGGTGGACGCCCAATGCGGACCTCGCGACGATCGTCGGACCCTTCATCCATTACCTGCTGCCGCTGCTGATCGCCTACACGGGCGGAAACATCGTCTACGGCATCCGTGGCGGAGTCGTGGCGGCGATCGCCACGATGGGCGCGATCGCGGGTTCGGACCTCCTGATCGCACAGGTCAACGCGGATCTGCCCGCCGACAACCAGCTCGGCCAGGTGCACATGTTCATCGGAGCGATGATCATGGCCCCGCTCGCCGCCTACACGATGAAGTGGCTCGACAGCCTGTGGGAGGGCAAGGTCAAGGCGGGCTTCGAGATGCTCGTCAACATGTTCTCTGCGGGCATCTGGGGCTTCGTGATGGCCATCGTCGGGTTCTACCCGGTCGCGTGGCTCGTCAACGGCATCATGCAGGTGCTCAGCACCGCGGTGAACTGGCTGGTCGAGTACAACCTGCTCCCGCTCACGAGCATCATCATCGAGCCGGCGAAGGTGTTCTTCCTCAACAACGCCATCAACCACGGCGTGCTGACCCCGCTCGGCATCTCGGAGGCCGCCGACTCGGGCTCGTCGATCCTGTTCCTGCTCGAGGCCAACCCCGGCCCCGGTGTCGGCCTGCTGCTCGCGTTCACGTTCTTCGGTCTCGGCGCCGCACGCGCGTCGGCACCCGGCGCAGCGGTGATCCAGTTCTTCGGCGGCATCCACGAGGTGTACTTCCCGTACGCGCTGATGAAGCCGATCCTGATCCTCGCGCTGATCGCCGGCGGCATGACCGGTGTCACGACGAACATGCTCCTCGGAGGCGCGCTGCGTGCCCCCGCGGCACCGGGCAGCATCATCGCGGTGCTCGCGCAGACGGCGACGGGCGCCTACTTCGCGGTGATCCTGTCGGTGATCCTGTCGGCCACGGTCACGTTCCTGATCGCCGCGGTGATCCTGCGGGCCTCCCGCAAGCGCGATCTGGCCGCCATGGCGGCGACCGACGACGCGTTCGGCGCCGCGATCACCCAGACCGAGGCGGCCAAGGGCAAGTCGTCGGATGCCCTCGCGGGCCTGCGCGGCGGCGCCGCGACCGGCTCCGACGCCGGCATCGAGCCCGCGACGATGACCGAGCGCGAGATCAAGAACATCGTGTTCGCCTGCGACGCGGGCATGGGCTCGTCGGCCATGGGTGCGAGCGTGCTGCGCAACAAGATCAAGAAGGCGGGCATCGAGGACGTCACGGTGGTCAACAAGGCCATCGCGAACCTGGATGCCTCGGCCGACCTGGTCATCACGCAGAACCAGCTCACCGACCGGGCCCGCCAGAAGACGCCGGGCGCCGTCCACGTCTCGGTCGACAACTTCATGAATTCCCCGCGCTACGACGAGGTCGTCGACCTCGTCCGCACCCAGCACGAGGACGGTGCGTAGCTGAGACCGCGGTGGGGCCGGGCGGGCGAGAAGCCCCCGGCTCCATCGCCCTCGGCGCGGCCGCGCCCCGCCGCTCCGTACGGACGGCGGGTCGCGGCATCCGTATCTCCTCCGACGACATCTTCAGACGAACGACGAGAAAGGCGAGAACATGGCACGCGAGGTTCTGAGCATCGGGCAGGTGCGCATCCACTCCGGCAGCGCGACACGCGACGAGGCGATGCGGGAGGCGGCTGACATCCTCCAGTCGGCGGGCGCGGTCACCGGCGCCTACTACGACGCGATGCTCCAGCGTGAGCAGACCGTGTCGACGTACATGGGCAACGAGCTCGCGATCCCCCACGGCACCAACGAGACCAAGGGCGAGATCCTCGACTCGGCGCTGTCGGTCGTGCGCTACGACGGCGGCGTGGACTGGGACGGCAACCCGGTGACGTTCGTGATCGGCATCGCCGGCAAGGGCGACGAGCACCTGGAGATCCTGTCGCAGATCGCGATCCTGTTCTCCGACGAGGACGAAGTCGCCCGCCTCAAGACGGCGCAGACCCCGGAGGAGCTGTTCGGCCTCGTGTCGGCGGCAGGCGTGTGATGAAGGCCGTCCACTTCGGCGCCGGCAACATCGGGCGAGGGTTCGTCGGGCTGCTCCTGCACGAAGGCGGGTACGACCTCGTCTTCTCGGACGTCGCAGCCCCTCTCGTCGACGCGATCAACCACGTGTCCCGCTACACGGTGCACGAGGTGGGAGAGGGCGGTCGCGACACCGTGGTGTCGGGCTTCACGGCCATCAACAGCGCAGAGCACCCCGAAAAGGTCGTCGACGAGATCGCCGCAGCCAACGTCGTCACGACGGCGGTGGGGCCGACGATCCTGAAGTTCGTGGCCCCGCACATCGTCGCCGGGCTCGCGCTGCGCGACCCGTCGAGCCCTCCGCTGCAGATCATGGCGTGCGAGAACGCGATCAACGCCACCGACCTGCTGCGCGACCAGATCAGGGCCCTCGCCGGCGACGCCTGGGACGCGCTCGCCTCGCGCGCGGTGTTCGCCAACACCGCCGTGGACCGCATCGTGCCCGGCCAGCCGGAGGGCGGCGGCGTCGACGTCACCGTCGAGCCGTTCTTCGAGTGGGCGATCGAGCGGCCGCCCTTCGGCGACGACCCGCCGAACATCCCCGGCGCGCACTTCGTCGACGATCTCGGGCCGTACATCGAGCGCAAGCTGTTCACGGTCAACACCGGGCACGCGGCCACCGCCTACTTCGGCGCCCAGGCCGGCATCGAGGGGATCGCCGGGGCACTGGCCGACCCGGCGATCGCGTCGCGGGTCGAGGCGGCGCTCGAAGAGACGTCGGCGCTGCTCGAGGCCAAGCATGGGCTCGACGCCGAGTCGCTGGCGGCGTACCGCGCGACGATCCTGCGCCGCTTCCGCAACACGGCCCTGCCCGACACGGTGTGGCGCGTGGGCCGGCAGCCGCTGCGCAAACTTTCGCGGCACGAGCGCTTCGTCGGCCCCGCCGCGGAGGCCGCCGAGCGCGGGCTCGCCGTCGACGCCCTGGTCGCCGCGATGGGTGCGGCGCTCGCTTTCGACGACACCGAGGACGCCCAGTCGGTGGACCTGCAGCGGATGCTGCGGGAACAGGATGCCGCCTCCTTCACCGAGTCGGTCACGGGCCTGGAGCCGCAGCATCCGCTCTTCCCGAAGGTCGAGGCGATCGTGGCGGCCCGGCAGGCGGAGCTCGGGTGACGTTCGGGGCTCGGGGCGCGCCGCGATCGTGCGGGGTGTGCCGCGCGCGCCGCGAACGCGCGTCGCGCGCCCCGAACCGGCGATGAGCTGCGGCGACCGCGTACGCTGATTCGGTGACTCAGCCCGGCCCCGATCCCGAGACCTCGCCCGACCCCGCTCCCGAGGCCCCGGCCAAGCCCCGCCGGCGCGGGCTGCGGGTCCTGTGGTGGATCCTCGGCTCGATCGGGGCGCTCATCGTGCTCGCCGTGGTCGGCATCCTCATCTGGAGCCAGGTGGGTGTCATGGGCGCCGAGGCGGATCCGCTCGCGGAGGTGAAGGCCGACCCCGGCATCGAGATCACCGACACCGACGCGGGCATCGTGCTCTCCCCCACCGGCGAGTCCGCCGACGTGGGCCTGGTGTACATCCCGGGGGCGAAGGTCGACCCGTGGGCGTACGCGTACAAGGTCTCGGGCCTCGTGGCCGAGGACGGCGTCACCGTCGTCATCACCAAGCCGTGGCTCAACCTCGCGTTCTTCGATGTCAGGCCGCTGTCGACGTTCACCGGCCTCGCGCCCGATGTCGACGCCTGGCTGGTGGGTGGGCACTCGCTCGGCGGCGTGCGGGCGTGCCAGCTCGCGACGGATGCCGACGGCCTGGCCCTGTTCGGCTCCTACTGCTCGAACGACCTGTCGGAGTCGGGTCTGCCGGTGATCAGCGTCTCCGGCAGCGAGGACGGGCTCTCGACCCCGGAGAAGATCGCGGACGCCCGCCACCTGCTGCCCGAGGACGCCGAGATGCACGAGATCGAAGGGGCGAGCCACTCCTCGTTCGGCGACTACGGCCTGCAGCCCGGCGACAACACCCCGGCGATCTCCGACGAGGACATGCGCGACCAGCTCACCGAGCTCGTCGGAGCCTTCGCCCTCGCGCAGCGCTGAGCTGTGGCTCTCACCCTGGTGCTCGCGGCGATTGCCGCCTTCGTCGCTGCGGTGATCCAGCGCATCACCGGACTCGGGTTCGTGCTCGTGCTCGTGGGGCCGATCGTTCTGCTCTACGGACCGGTCGAAGGGGTCACGATCGCCGTGCTGCTCGCCCTCGTGGCTGCGTGCACCGCGGTCCCGTTCGTCTGGAAGCACGTCGAGTGGCGGCGCACCTGGTGGCTGATCTGGCCGGGCCTCATCGCCTCGCCGTTCGGGGTGCTGCTGGTGCACCTGCTGCCCGAGGCCGCCCTGTTGCTGCTGATCGCGGCGATGGCGTACTTCGCGCTCGTGGCGAGTCACATCCCCGCGCTCTCGGCATCGCTGTCAGGTCGCACCGGCGCGATCGTCGCCGGGTCGGCCGCCGGCTTCATGAACGCCGCGAGCGGTCTGTCCGGCCCCGCACTGGCCGCCTACGCGGTCGGCGACAAGTGGCCGCAGCGCCGCTTCTCGGCCAGCGTGCAGGTGATCTTCCTGGCGTTCGGCATCGCGTCGGTCGCGCTGCGCGGCTTGCCGACCTCGCCGGTCGAAGACGTCGGCACCCTCGTGGTCGCGACGATCGCCGGCATCGCGATCGGCACGATCCTGTCGCGCAACGTGTCGCCGCGGATCGCCCGGGTGGCGATGCTCGCCATCGCGTGGGCCGGTGCGACAGTGGTGCTGGTGCGGGGCATCCTGGCAGTCTTCGTGTGAGGCGAGGCGGGAATTTCGGTTAATTCCGACTAACGCTTAGGGTTGCTCTCGAACCTGGGGTCGGCACCGTCGCGCCGACGACACGACGACGTGTGGAGACGGAATGAAGGACGCATGAGCGCGCACCGCTATGCCATCATCGGCGCCGGGCCATCGGGTCTCTCCGCCGCCCGGGCGCTGCAGAGGGCCGGGATCGAGTTCGACGGCTTCGAGGCGTCGCGCGGGGTCGGCGGCCTCTGGGACATCGAGAACCCGCGCTCCACGATGTACGAGTCGGCGCACCTCATCTCGTCGCGCACGACGACCGAGTTCGCCGAGTTCCCGATGCGCACGAAGGCCGACTACCCGAGCCACCGCGAGCTCATCACGTATTTCCGCGACTTCGCCGACCATTTCGGGCTGACCGCCCGATTCCGCTTCGACACGAAGGTCACCTCGCTCACGCCCACGGACGACGGCGGTTGGATGCTGCGCGCCGAGGGCCCCTCGACAGCCTCAGGGCCCGGCGGCGCCGGCCCGGTCGAGCAGCGCTACGACGGGGCGATCCTCGCGAACGGCACGCTGGCCGAGCCGAACGTCCCCGCGTTCCGCGGCGAGTTCACGGGCGAGCTCATCCACACCAGCGCCTACAAGTCCGCGACCCAGCTCACCGGCAGGCGGGTACTCATCATCGGCGCCGGCAATTCCGGCTGCGACATCGCGGTTGACGCCGTGCACCACGCGGCCTCCGTCGACATGAGCGTGCGCCGCGGCTACTACTTCGTCCCGCGCTACCTGTTCGGCAGGCCCTCCGACACCCTCAACCAGGGCAAGCCGCTCCCGGCACGCATCAAGCAGTTCGTCGACACGCGGGTGCTCCGCGCCTTCACCGGCGACCCCGTGCGGTTCGGGTTCCCCCGGCCCGACTACAAGATCTACGAGTCGCACCCCATCGTCAACACGCTCATCCTCAACCACCTGGGCCAGGGCGATCTGCGGATCGTTCCCGACATCGACCGGTTCGACGGGCGCACGGTGCACTTCCGCGACGGCTCGTCGGCCGAGTACGACACCGTGCTGCTCGCCACCGGCTACAAGCTCGACTACCCGTTCGTCGACCGCGCCGCACTGGACTGGTCGGGCATGGCGCCGCGCCTCTTCCTCAACACCTTCACCGCGTCCTTCAACGGGCTCTACGTGATGGGCATGATCGAGGCATCCGGAATCGGCTGGCAGGGCCGGTACGAGCAGGCCGAGCTCATCGCCGCCTACCTCGCGGCGCTCGAGCGCCACCCCGATCGCGCCGCGGCGTTCCGGGCGCGCGTGACGGGCGAACCGTGGCCGGACCTCACCGGCGGCTACCGCTACCTCGGCCTCGAGCGCATGTCGTACTACGTGAACAAGGACGCGTACCGCGGCGCCGTCCGCACCGCCACGCAGGCGCTGAAGACGGATGCCGCGCCCCGCGGCCCGCGACGGGCGCGCGGCGCCGCCCGCCGGGAGGTGACGGCGTGAACCCCGACGACGTCGTGCTCAACTTCAACCCGGGCACGCTCGTGATCCTCAATGTCGTGCTCGGGCTGATCATGTTCGGCATCGCGCTGGATACGACGCTGGACGACTTCAAGGTCGTCGCGCGCAAGCCGAAGCCCTTCGTCATCGCGATCCTCGCGCAGCTCGTCGTGCTGCCCGCGGTGACCTTCGCGCTGACCCTGGTCCTGCCGGTGACGCCGTCCATGGCGCTCGGCATGATCCTCGTCGCCTGCTGCCCTCCGGGCAACATCTCGCAGGTGCTCACGCATCGCTCCGGCGGGAATGTGGCGCTCTCGGTGTCGATGACCGCCGTCTCGAACATCATCTACATCTTCGTGCTGCCGCTGTCGATCGCGTTCTGGGGGTCGCTGCACCCGACGGCGCGCACCCTGCTCGAGGCCGTGTCGCTCGACGCCTGGGCGATGCTCGGCGACATCCTCCTGATCATCGGTCTGCCGTTCGCCTCGGGTCTGTTCATCCGCCATCGCTTCCCCACGTTCGCGAAGCGCGTGCAGCCGTTCGTCAAGTGGTTCTCGCTGCTGGCGCTCGTCGGCTTCATCGTCGCCGCGCTGGCGGGCAACTGGGCCTACTTCGTCGCGTTCCTCGGCGTCATCATCCTCGTCGTCACGATCCACGACGCCGTCGCGCTGGCGATCGGGTACAGCACCGCGGTCGTCGGCGGCCTCGGCACCCGCGAGCGCAAGGCGATGACGTTCGAGGTCGGCATCCGCAACGCCGGGCTCGGCCTCGGGCTGGTGTTCGCCTTCTTCGGCGGCCTCGGCGGCATGGCGATCGTCGCCGGCTGGTGGGGCATCTGGGACATCATCGCGGGACTCATCGTCGCCGCGCTCTGGGCCCGGCACACCAGGAAGCGCACGGGGTCGGCCACGGGCGACGCGTCTCGCCACGCGCTGCGGTCGGCGAACGGCGCGACCGGGTCCGCGACGACGGGGTCCGTCGATCCCGCGGAGCCCGTCTCATGAGCCGCCGCGTCCTCGTCACCGGCGGCTCGGGCTTCCTCGGCTCGCACGTCGCCGCTGCCCTCGCCCGCCGCCCCGATGTCGAGCTGGTCGTGGCCGGCGATCTGCGGCGGCCGCAGCATCCCGTCGACGGCGTCGTGTACGACGAGTGCGACGTCACCCGCCCCGACGGCCTCGTGCCGCTGCTGCGCCGCCACCGGATCGACGTCGTCGTGCACCTCGCCGCGATCGTCAACCCCGGCCGGGACCACGCTCTCGAGTACCGGGTGGATGTGGACGGATCGCGGCATGTGCTCGAGGCGTGCGTCGAGGCCGGGGTGAAGCGGATCGTCGTGTCGTCGTCGGGCGCCGCCTACGGCTACCACCCCGACAACTCCGAGTGGCTGCGCGAGAGCGACCCCGTGCGCGGCAACGACGAGTTCCCGTACTCGAAGCACAAGCGCCTCGTCGAGCAGCTCCTCGCCGGATACCGCGAGGAGCACCCCGAGCTCGAGCAGGTCGTGTTCCGCATCGGCACGATCCTGGGCCCGACGGTGCAGAACCAGATCACGGCGCTCTGGGACGGGCCCGCCCTCCTGAAGGTGCGCGGCTCGGAGTCGCCCTTCGTCTTCGTGTGGGTCGACGACGTCGCCGCCGCGATGGCGCGCGCCGCCACCGACGGCCCGCCCGGCATCTACAACGTCGCCGGCGACGGCCGCGTGACCGTGCCCGAGATCGCCCGGCGCCTCGGCAAGCCGGTCGTGACGGTGCCTGCCGCACTGCTCGGCTTCGCCCTGCGGATGGGACGGATGCTGCGCCTCACCGTCCACGGCCCGGAACAGGTGCGCTTCCTCCGCTACCGGCCTGTGCTGGCGAACGCGAAGCTGAAGGACGAGTTCGGCTTCACCCCCTCGAAGACATCGTCCGGGGCCTTCGAGGCGTACCTGGCGTCGCACCCCGGCGTGGCGCGCCGCTGACCGGCCCCCGCCCTTCTCGCGGCGAAGTCCGGACTTCTCCCCGTCGCCCGGCCCCGCCCGCGCCGCGAAGTCCGGACTTCGCCGCGCCAGGGCGCCGCGCACCTGCGAAGTCCGGACTTCTCCCCGTCGCCCAGAGACAGCGAACACCCTGCGGTCCAGAAAGCACAGCAAACCAGCGTCCCGAACCTGCGAAGTCCGGACTCGGTGGCCCGTAGGTCAGGGACGCCAACCGGCGCGGAGGAGAGCGCGGCGCACGATATCCACCGCCACCATCGGGTTGGGCTCGAGGTGGTGGTTCAGGATCCTGACGAGATGCCACCCCTCGTCACCGATCGCGCGCCACCGATCGGCATCGCGAGCGAACTGGCCGACGTCCTCGGCGTGCTGGCGGCCGTCGTACTCCACGGCCACCCGGTATTGCAGATACACCTGATCGAGCCGCGCGACGAAGGTCCCGGATGACGTGAAGAGCTCGTGGGCGAGGTCTGGTTCTGGGAGGCCGCCATCGACCAGTCGGATCCGCAGTTCCGTCTCCTTGGCCGACTCCGCGCCGTCCCGGACGCGGTCGATCAAGCGCTCAAGGCGCGGACGGCGCATTCGTGCAGCCTCGGCCCGGAGCTCCTCCACGGTGACGAGTCGCCGCCGCCGCGCCACGAGGAAGTCTGCCGCGGCGATGAGGTCGATGTCGGAGAGGTGAGCGGATGCCTGTATCCACGCTCGCGCTGGAGTCTCGACCTGTAAGCCGCCTCGAACCGCAAACGCTGCCTCCCGGCGAGCCAGGCGATGCGATACCACCCCGCGTGTGCGGATCGGGTTGCGCGGTCGTATTCCGGAGACATGGATGGCCTGGTCCCAGTCGCGTGGAGTCGGCGCGCCCCACAGCACGAGCGCAGAGCTGTGACTGAAGAAGTCGTCGGCCCCCATGCGGACGGCGAGCTGAGCACAGCGCTTCTTGTACGCGCGAAGCTCGATGCCGTTGCGGGGCCGCATCGCGGCGTCGGACTTCGCCTCCTGCTCCTTGAGCTGGCGCACGCCATGGAACGGTCGCTCGAACCGCGGGCCGTCGAGGGTTCCACGGCCGATTCCGTCCTCGAGGGCCCTGGCAACCGTGAACGGCTGGCTTCCGATAGAAAGGCGCTTCCTCGTCACCACCCCATTTCACGCGGGGCCGGTTTCTGATTCTCGTCAGATGGGGAGTCCTGTGCACAACCCGAGCGACCGGCCCCCTGTGGAGGAATCTGTGCCGTCCGGACAACGCGGGAACGCGGCATCCCGAACCGGCGAAGTCCGGACCTCACACACAACGAGCCGTGTGCAATCTGGTCCGCGCCGTCCGGACAACGCAGAAGCCAGGGGGTTACAACCTGCGAAGTCCGGACTTCGCGGCGAATCGACCCCGTTGCGGCCGCACAGCATCTGGCGCGCGTCGAGCGGGAAGGAGGGAGCGGACGCCGCGGGCGGCGGCATCCGCTCCGGAACAGGTCAGGGGCTACGCGTCGAAGCCGTCGGCGATGAGGTCGATGAGCTCCTCGCGTTCCTCCACCGGGAGGAAGGCGCCGGCGGCGGCGTTGAGCTGGAAGGCCTCGAGGTCGTCGAGGCCGTACTCGAAGGTCTCGGCCAGCAGCGCCAGCTCGCGCGTGAGCGACGTGCGGCTCATGGTGCGGTTGTCGACGTTCACGGTGACCGCGAAGCCGAGCTGGTAGAGCAGGTCGAAGGGGTGGTCCTCCATCGTCGTGCCCCAGCGCTCGATGGCGCCTGTCTGCAGGTTCGACGACGGCGACAGCTCGAGCGGGATCTCGCGGTCGCGCACCCAGCGCGCCAGGTCGCCGAACTGGACGAGCACCTCTTCGCCGGCGCGCGAGATGACCTCGAGGTCCTCGGCGAGGCGCACGCCGTGGCCGAGGCGCAGCGCGCGGCCGTCGATCAGCGCCGAACGGATCGAGTCCAGGCCGGCAGCCTCCCCCGCGTGCACGGTGGCCGGGAAGAACTCCGACGCCAGGTAGTCGAACGCCTCGCGCAGGCGCGACGGCGGGAACCCGTCCTCGGGACCGGCGATGTCGAACCCGACCGCGCCCCTGTTGCGCCAGTCCACCGCCAGCCGCGCGATCTCGAGGGAGCGGTCGCTGTGGCGCATGGCCGAGATCAGCTGGCCGACACGGATGTCGTGGCCGCGGCTCTCGGCCGCGTCCTCGCCCTCCTCGATGCCCTCCTGCACCGCCGCGACGACCTCGTCGAGCGACAGCCCGCGGCCGAGGTGCTGCTCGGGCGCCCAGCGCACCTCGCCGTAGATGACGCCGTCGGCGGCGAGGTCCTCGACGAACTCGCGGGCGACGCGCGTGAGACCCTCGCGCGTCTGCATGACGCCGATCGTGAGGTCGAAGGTCTTGAGGTACTCGACGAGAGAGCCCGAGTCGCTCTTGTCAGCGAACCAGTCCGCAAGGTCGTCCGGGTCGGACTCGGGGACCTCGAACCCGATCGCGTCGGCCAGTTCGATGATCGTCGCGGGGCGCACGCCGCCGTCGAGGTGATCGTGCAGCGAGACCTTGGGGAGGCTCCGGAGCGACACTCCGTCGAGGATGGCGTCGCCGTGCTGGTCGATGGGCATTGAGATTCTCCTCGGTTGCGATCGCGAGTCAGGGGGTGCGGACGGATGCTGCGGGCCCGGGCGCCGCGTCGGGCCCGGCGCGGGACTGACTCAGCCTAGGCGGTGATGCGTTCCAGGACGAGAGGACTGCGCTCGGGTGCGTCGGGGCCGATCTCCCACGCCCCGTCGAGGGCTTCGAGGGCGCGGTCGAACCGGGAGGCATCCTCGCCGAGAAGGGTGAACAGCGGCTGGCCGGCGGTCACCTGATCGCCGGGCTTCACATGAAGATCGATGCCCGCCGCGTGCAGCACCGGGTCCTGCGCGCGTGCGCGCCCGGCCCCCAGGCGCCACGCGGCGATGCCGAACGGGAGCGCCTCCATGCCGGTGACGTAGCCGCCTTCGGTCGCGGTGACGGTGTGCGTCTCGTTCGGGGCGGGCAGCGCAGCATCCGGATCGCCGTCCTGCGCGATGATCATCGCGTGCCAGGCATCCATCGCGCGGCCGTCCTGCAGCGCCGCCTCGACGTCGGCGTCCGGCTGGCCGGCGAGTGCGAGCATCTCGCGGGCGAGCGCCACCGTCAGCTCGACGACGTCGGCGGGGCCGCCGCCGGCGAGCACCTCGACCGACTCGCGCACCTCGTTGGCGTTGCCGATGGCGAGGCCGAGCGGCGTGTTCATGTCGGTGAGGAGGGCGGTCGTCGAGACGCCCGAGTCGGTGCCGAGGGCGACCATCGTGCGGGCGAGCTCGCGCGCACGGTCGACATCGCGCATGAAGGCGCCGGAGCCGAACTTCACGTCGAGCACGAGCGCGTCGGTGCCCTCCGCGATCTTCTTCGACATGATGCTCGACGCGATGAGCGGGATGGCCTCGACCGTGCCGGTGACGTCGCGCAGCGCATAGAGCTTCTTGTCGGCCGGTGCGAGACCGGAGCCGGCCGCGCAGATCACAGCGCCGACGTCGCGCAGCTGCGCGAACATCTCGTCGTTCGAAAGCGCCGCGCGCCAGCCCGGGATCGACTCGAGCTTGTCGAGCGTGCCGCCCGTGTGGCCGAGTCCGCGGCCCGACAGCTGCGGCACCGCAACACCGAACGAGGCGACGAGCGGAGCCAGCGGCAGCGTGATCTTGTCGCCGACGCCGCCGGTCGAGTGCTTGTCGACCGTGGGCTTGCCGAGCCCGGCGAAGCTCATCCGCTCCCCCGAGGCGATCATCGCGTCGGTCATGACGCGGATCTCGTCGCGCGTCATGCCGTTGAGGAGAACGGCCATCGCGAACGAGGCCATCTGCGAGTCGGCGACGTATCCGCGGGTGTAGGCGTCGACCATCCAGCGCAGCGCCTGCTCCGGCACCGCACCGCCGTCGCGCTTGGTGCGGATCACGTCGACCGCGTCGAACGGCTCGACGCCCGTCGCATCGCTCATCGGGTCGCCTCCTCGAGGTCGCGGGGTCCGAACGCGTCGGGCAGCACCTCGTCGATGGTGCGGATCCCCGACACCGTCTCGAGCAGCATGCCGGGGATCGCGAACTCGAAGAGCAGCTGCCGGCAGCGGCCGCACGGCATGATCGTGTCGCCATGGCCGTTGACGCAGACGAATGCGACGAGGCTCCCGCCGCCCGAGTTCGCCAGCTCGCTGACGAGACCGCACTCGGCGCAGAGGCCGACGCCGTACGACGCGTTCTCGACGTTGCAGCCGGTGACGATGCGCCCGTCGGTCACAAGGGCGGCGGCGCCGACCTTGTAGCGCGAGTAGGGGGCGTAGGCCCGCTGCATCGCGTCGGTCGCCGCGGCGCGCAGCTCATCCCAGTCGATATCGGTCATGAGCGCGCTCCGTTCGCGTCGGGTGGGGTATCAGGAGGGTCGACGGATGCCGCGGCCCGGCATCCGTCGCCCTTCACACGCACGGCAGGCACCGCGTCATCCCTTGATGTATGGCTTGCCGGCGGCGGCGGGACCGCGGATCTGACCCGCGAAGCCGGCGACGGCGATGATCGTCACGAGGTACGGCAGCATCAGCATGAACTCGCTGGGGATCGGCGTCCGCAGCACGGTCAGCAGGTTCTGCAGGTTGGTCGCGAACCCGAACAGCAGCGCCGCGAGGGTTGCGCGGACCGGGTCCCAGCGGCCGAAGATGACCGCCGCGAGGGCGATGAAGCCGAGGCCCGCCGTCATCTCCTTGGTGAACTGGCCCACCGACACGAGCGTGAAGTACGCTCCGCCGATGCCGGCGATCGCGCCGGCGAGCGAGACGTTCCAGAACCTGCTGGTGTTCACCTTAATGCCCACGGTGTCGGCCGCCTGCGGGTGCTCGCCGACGGCGCGGAGCCGGAGGCCCCAGCGGGTGCGGTAGAGGCCCCAGGCGACGAGCGCGACCGTGATGTACATGAGGTAGACGATGAACGTCTGGTTGAACAGCACGGGGCCGATGATCGGGATGTCGCTGAGCA
This sequence comes from Microbacterium sp. Soil_C_42, assembly GCF_057656735.1. Classification (NCBI taxonomy): domain Bacteria; kingdom Bacillati; phylum Actinomycetota; class Actinomycetes; order Micrococcales; family Microbacteriaceae; genus Microbacterium; species Microbacterium sp. Soil_C_42. Next base: position 39,793 of record NZ_JBDGJU010000009.1, on the reverse strand, counting down.
GCGGGATCTCCCACCTCGTGAAGCGCACCGGGCGGTTGAGGTCGGCCTCGTTCGGCACGAGCAGCGCGCCGTAGAGGAAGCCGGTCAGGCCGGTCACGAGGACGTTGAGCACGACACCGACGATCACCTGGTCGACGAGGTACTTGATCGAGAACGCCGCCAGCACGAACGCCACGAGCACGCCGCCCACCATCGCGCCCACGAGCCCGACGAACGGGTTGTGGGTGATGCTCGCAAGAAGCGCCGCGCTGAACGCGCCGAACAGGAACTGACCCTCGATCGCGACGTTGACCACGCCGACCCGCTCGCCGATGACGCCTCCCAGCGCACCGAAGATGAGGGGCACCGACAGCGACAGCGCGCCGAACAGCAGACCGGTGACGGGCACAAGACCCCCGGCGGAGGCCCACACGAGGAACGCGAACACGGCGAGGAGGCTGAACACGATCGGCAGCCAGAGGCCGGTGCGGCGGTAGCTCGCCGAGTCCCAGAACGCCCAGAGCGTCAGGAGCACGAGGAAGCCGATCAGCACCCAGCAGGTCACGGCGGTCGGGACGCTCACGTTCGGCAGCGCGATCGACGAGCTCGGGTCGCTCAGCCGGAAGGTGCTGATGCCGTTGCGCGGAACGAACAGGAACAGGAGCGCCAGCAGGGCCGTCGCGATCGCGAGGGTCACCGGCAGCTTCAGGTGGCGCACCTTCACGGTGGCCAGCTGGATCGTCCCGTCGGGAGCAGGAGCCAGAGCGGTCATGCGGACACCGCCTTCTTCGCGGCCTTGGCTCTCGCCTTGGCGGCCTTCTCGGCATCGGTCTTCGGCAGGAAGAAGATCGTGCGGATGAGCGGCGGCGCCGCGATGAACAGGACGATGAGCGACTGCACAACGAGCACGATGTCGACGGGGATGCCCTGCGAGGCCTGCATCGTGAACGAACCGGCCTTCAGCGCGCCGAACAGGATGCCGGCGGCGAACACGCCCCAGGCCCGGCTGCGGCCGAGGAGGGCGACGGTGATGGCGTCGAAGCCGATGCCCGCGTCGATGTAGCCGTCGAAGCCGGTGGTCACCGAGCCCTGGATCTGGTTCATGCCCGCCAGACCCGCGAGGCCACCGGCGAAGAGCATGGCGTAGATGTACATCCGCTGCACGGAGATGCCGGACGCCCGCGCGGCGTGGGGGTTCTCGCCGACAGCGCGGAGCCGGAAGCCGAGGCTCGACCGCTCGACGAGCCACCAGACGAACACCGTGGCCGCGATGACGATGACGAAGCCCCAGTCGAGCAGGGGGAACCGGGGCCCGAGCAGGTCGGGGAACTGCGCGTTCGCCGGCGTCGCCGACGAGATCGGCTGGTCGCCCGCCGGGCGCTGCAGGATGCCGGGGGTGCGCACCATCCACGTCACGAGGTAGAACGCGACGTAGTTGAGCATGATGGTGAGGATCACCTCGTGGGCGCCGGTGCGCGCCTTCAGCACACCGACGATGCCACCCCAGATCGCACCGCCGGCGATACCCGCCGCGAGCGTGAGGGGCAGCTGGAGGAACATCGGCAGGTTCAGGTTGAAGGTGAACAGCGCCGCGGTCGCACACGCGATGAGGATCTGGCCGCGACCGCCGATGTTGAACAGGCCCACGCGGAACGCGAGCGCCACGCCGAGGCCTGCGGCGATCAGCGGGGCGGCGAAGCCGAGCGTGTTGGTGAGCGGCCGGATCTGCGTCGCGAAGTCGTTCGCCCGGGGGTTGTAGATCGCCCCGCGGAAGAGCGCCTCGTAGCCGCCGTACACCGCGTTCCAGACGGCGCCGAGCGTGTCGCCGGGTCGCGCGAAGAAGTAGCCGGACGCCGCCTGGACGTCCTCGTTCGTGATCGCCATCAGGATGCCGCCCACGACCATCGCGACGACGATCGCGAGCACCGTGGTCACCCAGTTGCTGCGCAGCAGCTCCTTGATGAAGACGTTCTGACGCGGTGGCGGGGGCACCTCGCCGTCGACGGCGCCGGGCGCGCCGGGCGTGGGAGCCGGGAGGTCGGGCGACCCCGTGAGGGGACCCGATACGGACGGGAGCTGATCTGCCGGCAGCCCCTTGAGCGGGTCGCCGCTCGCAGCGGGGTTCTGGTCGTTCACGCGACGGCCTCCTCGGGCTTCTCGCCGGCCATCATGAGGCCGAGAACGTCTCGGGGGGTGTCACCGGGCACGATGCCGACGATCGCTCCGCGGTACATCACCGCGATGCGGTCGGCGAGGGCCGCGACCTCGTCGAGCTCGGTGGAGACGACGACGACGGGGATGCCGGCATCCCGCGTCTCGACGATGCGTTTGTGGATGAACTCGATCGAGCCGACGTCGACGCCGCGCGTCGGCTGCGCCGCGACGAGCAGCTTCAGCTCGCGGCTCATCTCGCGGGCGATCACGACCTTCTGCTGGTTTCCGCCCGAGAGCGTGCCCGCAGGCACGTCGGGACCCTGCGTGCGGATGTCGTACTCGGTGATGCGCGCCTTGGCGAAGTCGTCCAGCACGCCGCGGCGGATCGTGCCGCCCGACACGAAGGCCTTGTCGCCGGACCGGTCGAGGATGAGGTTCTCAGCCACGGTGAACGTGCCCACGAGGCCGTCCTCGGTGCGGTCCTCCGGCACGAAGCCGACACCCTCGTCGAGGATGCCGCGCACGCTCTTGCCCACGAGCTCGACACCGCCGAGCTCGATCGAGCCGCTCACGCGCTCCCCGAGGCCCACCATGGCCTCGATGAGCTCGGTCTGGCCGTTGCCCTGGACGCCCGCGACCGCGAGGATCTCGCCCGGCCGGACGTCGAAGCTCACGTCGTCGACGACGACGGTGCCGTTCGCGGTGACGACACGGAGGTCGCGCACCTCGAGTCCGCCCTCGCCGCGCTGGGGCGGGCCCTTGTGGACGGTGAGCTCGACCGCGCGGCCGACCATGAGGGAGGCGAGCTCCGCGTTGGACGCGGTCGGCGATGCCTCGCCGACGACCTTGCCGAGCCGGATGACGGTGATGCGATCGGCGACGGCGCGCACCTCGCGCAGCTTGTGGGTGATGAAGACGATCGAGGTGCCCTCATCGCGCAGCTGCCTCATGATCGTCATGAGCTCGTCGGTCTCCTGCGGCGTCAGCACCGCGGTCGGCTCGTCGAACACGAGCACCTTCGCGTCGCGCGACAGGGCTTTGATGATCTCGACCCGCTGCTGCACGCCCACCGGAAGATCGCCGACGATGGCGTCCGGATCGACCTCGAACCCGAAGCGGTCGGCGACCGAGCGCACGTGCTGGCGTGCCTTGGCGAGATCGAGGGCGCCGAGCGCCTTCGTGCTCTCGTGACCGAGCATCACGTTCTCGGCGACGGTGAAGACCGGGATGAGCATGAAGTGCTGGTGCACCATGCCGATGCCCGAGTTCATCGCGTCGCCAGGACCCCGGAAGTGCTGGACGACGTCGTCCAGCAGGATCTCGCCCTCGTCGGCCTGGTACAGGCCGTAGAGCACGTTCATGAGTGTGGATTTGCCGGCGCCGTTCTCGCCGAGAAGGGCATGGATCTCACCCGGCTGGACCACGAGATCGATGTGGTCGTTCGCGACGAGGGACCCGAAACGCTTCGTGATCCCACGGAGCTCGAGCTTCATATGTGCACCCTATATATGCTGTCGGCCGCGGCGCCATCCATCTGACGGCGGCGGGAAGAACGCGGCCGGGTGGAGTCGTCCACCCGGCCGCGTTCCGCTGTTCCTGCTGCCTTACGGCGAGCTGGGCGAGGTCACCTCGAGGTCGCCCGAGATGATCTGCTCCTGGAGGGCGGCGAGCTCATCGAGCAGGCCCTCCGGCAGCTGCGACTCGAACGAGCCGAAGCCCGACAGGCCCACGCCCTCGTTCTCGAGCGTGCCGATGTAGGTGGCCGGGTCGAAGTCGCCCGACGACGCCTCCGTGGTCGCCTGGTAGACGGCCTCGTCGATGCGCTTCATGATCGAGACCAGCACCATGTCGGCGACCGAGGGGTCGGCCTTGGCGAGGTCGGAGTCGACACCCAGCATGACCGTGCCGCTGCCGGCGTCGGTGATGGCGTCGCGCGCGCTCTGGTAGATCGGGCCGCCGACCGGGAGGATCACGTCGACGCCCTGGTCGAGGATGCCCTGCGCGGTCTGCTTGGCGGTGTCGTTGGCGGCGAAGCCACCGGTCATCGAGCCCTCCTGGGCGTCGACGTCCCAGCCGTAGGTCTCGACCGCGGCGCCCTTGTCTTCGTTGTACTTCTCGACGCCGTCGATGAAGCCGTCCATGAAGATGGTGACCGGCGGGATCGGGATGCCGCCGAAGGTGCCGACCTTGTTGACGCCGGCCTGCGCCGACCACGCGGCCGCGGCGTAGCCGCCGAGGTACGCCGCCTGGACCGTGTCGAACAGGAGCGGCTTGATGTTCGGCGCGTCGGTGGTGCCGTCGCCGGTCTCCTTGCCGTCGTCGCCCGTCGCGCCGCTGTTGTCGGCCCGGTCGTCGATGATGGCGTAGTTCACGTCGGGGTTCGCGAGCGCGGAGGCGACCGTGTCGGCCGAGAGCTTGAAGCCGACCGCGATGATGAACGTGCAGCCCTCGGCGATGAGGTTCTCGAGGTTCGGGGCGTAGTCGTTGGCCGAGCTGGACTCGACCTCGATGGGCTCGACGCCGAGTTCCTCAGCGGCGCGGTCCATGCCTTCCTTCGCGGACTGGTTGAACGACTTGTCGTTGAAGCCGCCGTCGTCCGACACGAGGCAGGGGGTGAAGCCCTCGACGACGTTTCCGGCGTCTCCCGTGGATTCCGTCTCCTCAGGGGCGGAGCCGCAGCCGGCGAGGGCGATCAGCATGCCCGCGGCGACGGTGACGCCGACGAGCTTCTTGGTGCGTGAGATGGTCAACTCAGCCTCCACTACGTTCCCCCGCGTCCTTCACGGGGACTGCACAAAGTTACCCACTGTGACGGCGCGGTTGCATGCATCGTGAGGCGTCGTTCGCGAAAGGTTACAAAGACGCAATATCCCGCTCAGATGAGCAGAGGATCGGGGAAAACGGATGCCGCGGGCCGCAGCATCCGTTTTCACAGAACTTCGCCGCGCCCGCTGAGCTTGAGCGCGTCGACGACGCCCTTCACGCGCTGCGCGTGCTCGCTCGTGGTGACCAGGAGCGCGTCCTCGGTGTCGACCACGACGATGTCGCGGACGCCGATGAGGCTGATGACCCGTCGGGTCTGGCTGACGACGATGCCGCTGGCCGCATCGGAGAGGATGCGGGCGTTCTCACCGAGGATGGCGAGGTCGTTCTTGCGGCCGTGGGAGTTGAGCTTGGCGAGGCTCGCGAAGTCGCCCACGTCGTCCCAGTCGAAGTGCCCGGGGATGACGGCGAGGCGCCCCTTCGCTGCCGCGGGCTCGGCGACGGTGTAGTCGATCGCGATCTTGTTGAGCGTCGGCCAGACCCGGTCGACCACCGGTCCGCGCTCGTCGCGGTCGTCCCAGGCCTCGGCGAGGTCCATGAGGCCCGCGTAGAGATGAGGCTCGTTCTCAGCGATCTCGCCGAGAAGCACGTCGGCGCGCGAGATGAACATGCCGGCGTTCCACAGGTAGTTGCGGTCGGCGAAGTACTCCTTCGCCGTCTCGAGGTCGGGCTTCTCGACGAAGCTCTCGACCAGCGCGGCCTCGGGCGCCCCCTCGATCTTCAGCGCGTCGCCCTTCTTGATGTAGCCGAATCCGACGGACGGCTCGGACGGCTGGATGCCGATCGTGCAGATGTAGCCCTCGCGCGCGGTGGAGACCGCCTGGTTCACCGCCCACTCGAACAGCTGCGGCACGCGGATGACGTGGTCGGCGGCGAACGAGCCGATGATCACGTCGGGCTCGCGACGCGAGAGGATCGCGGCGGCCAAGCCGATCGCGGCCGTGGAATCGCGCGGTTCCGACTCGAGGAAGACGTTCTTGTCGGGGATGTCGGGCAGCTCCTTCTCCACCGCCGCACGGTGTGCGCGCCCGGTCACGACGGCGATGCGGTCGGGCCCGGCGAGCGGTTCCAGCCGGTTCCACGTGTCGCCCAGGAGCGTGTGCCCCGAGCCGGTGAGGTCATGGAGGAACTTCGGCGCGTCGGCGCGCGACAGCGGCCACAGCCGGCTGCCGATGCCGCCGGCGGGGATCACGGCGTAGAAGTCGTCGATGGGTCCGGGCATGGCACCCAGGCTAGCCGGATCGGCGAAACAACCGCGGTTCTTGTCGCTCGCGAAGATCCCTCCGGATGGAGGGGCCGTAAGGGTCGCCTTCGTCGCCCGTCCCCGAAATGCGGGAATAGGATGGTCGCAGCGCCCGCGTGACGCCGACGGCCCGAAGCCCCCGGTTCCGGGCCCTCTTCGGGGGCCGTCCTCGCAGTCCGAGGCCAGCCCCATCGTGTTTCGATCCAAGGAGGACGGACGTGTCTGCACCAGCACGCGTCACACCGTCGGTATCCGAGACCACGTCCCGAGTTCCCCGCGGCACCCTGTACCGCGGGAACGAAGGCATGTGGTCGTGGGTGCTGCACCGCATCACCGGCGTCGCCATCTTCTTCTTCCTGCTCGTCCACATCCTCGACACGGCGCTCATCCGGGTCTCGCCCGAGGCGTACGACGCGGTGATCGGCACGTACAAGAACCCGGTGATGGCCCTGGGCGAGGTCGCCCTGGTCGGCGCCATCGCGTACCACGCGTACAACGGCCTGCGCATCATCCTGGTCGACATGTGGTCGTGGGCCACCCGCCACCAGCGCCAGCTGTGGTGGGGCGTGCTGGGCCTGTGGGTCGTGACGATGCTGGGCTTCACGCCCCGCCACCTCATGCTCGCGTTCGCACCGGGAGGGGGCCACTGATGACCGCCATCGCCGATCCGCGCGCTCCGCGCGCCGCCGTCCGCCGCCGGGGTGCCAACCTCGAGAAGTGGGGCTGGGTCTACATGCGCGCCTCGGGCGTGCTGCTCGTGGTGCTCATCTTCGGCCACCTCTTCGTGAACCTGATGGTCGGAGAAGGCATCCACGGCATCGACTTCGCGTTCGTCGCCGGCAAGTACGCCACGCCGTTCTGGCAGTGGTGGGACGTCCTCATGCTGTGGCTCGCGCTGATCCACGGCGCGAACGGCATGCGCACGATCGTCAACGACTACGTGACCCACGCCGGCACCCGCCGCGTGCTGGTCTGGGCGCTGGGCCTCGCGGCGGCGTTCCTCATCGTGCTCGGCACGCTCGTCGTCTTCACGTTCGACCCGTGCATCGGCTTCGACGCCGAGACCGCGTCCGACACCATCATCAGCATCTGCGGCTAGCGTTCGGGCGACCCCCGAGCATCGACCATCGAAAGCACACAGCGTGAGCACTGAGACCACCGACAGCTACGTCAAGGACGGCGTCCACTACCACCAGTTCGACATCGTCATCGTGGGCGCCGGCGGCGCCGGCATGCGCGCCGCCATCGAGGCGGGCCCCGGGGCGAAGACGGCCGTCATCTCCAAGCTGTACCCCACCCGCTCGCACACCGGCGCGGCGCAGGGCGGCATGGCGGCGGCCCTGGCCAACGTCGAAGAGGACTCGTGGGAGTGGCACACCTTCGACACCGTCAAGGGCGGCGACTACCTCGTCGACCAGGACGCGGCCGAGATCCTCGCGAAGGAGGCCATCGACGCGGTCATCGACCTCGAGAACATGGGCCTGCCGTTCAACCGCACGCCCGAGGGCAAGATCGACCAGCGCCGCTTCGGCGGGCACACCGCCGACCACGGCAAGACCCCGGTGCGCCGTGCCTGCTACGCCGCCGACCGCACCGGCCACATGATCCTGCAGACGCTGTTCCAGAACTGCGTCAAGCTCGGCATCAACTTCTTCAACGAGTTCTACGTGCTCGACCTCATCACCGTCGGCGAGGGCACCGACAAGCAGATCGCGGGCGTCGTCGCGTACGAGCTCGCCACCGGCGACCTGCACGTCTTCCAGTCGAAGGCCGTCATCTTCGCGACCGGCGGCTTCGGCAAGATCTTCAAGACGACCTCGAACGCGCACACCCTCACCGGTGACGGCGTCGGCATCATCTGGCGCAAGGGCCTGCCGCTGGAGGACATGGAGTTCTTCCAGTTCCACCCGACCGGTCTTGCCGGGCTCGGCATCCTCCTCACCGAAGGTGCCCGCGGTGAAGGCGCGATCCTGCGCAACGTGAGCGGTGAGCGGTTCATGGAGCGCTACGCCCCAACCATCAAGGACCTCGCCCCGCGCGACATCGTCAGCCGCTGCATGGTGCAGGAGGTCGCGGAGGGCCGCGGCGCCGGACCGCACCGCGACTACGTGCTGCTGGACTGCACGCACCTGGGCGCCGAAGTCCTCGAGACGAAGCTCCCCGACATCACCGAGTTCGCACGCACCTATCTCGGCGTCGACCCGGTGGTCGAGCCGGTGCCCGTCATGCCGACCGCGCACTACGCGATGGGCGGCATCCCCACCAACAACGACGCGCAGGTGCTGAGCGACAACACCACCGTCGTCCCGGGCCTGTACGCCGCGGGCGAGTGCGCGTGCGTCTCGGTGCACGGCTCGAACCGCCTCGGCACCAACTCGCTGCTCGACATCAACGTCTTCGGAAAGCGCGCCGGCCGCAACGCCGTCCAGTACGTCCAGACCGCCGACTTCGTGCCGCTGCCCGAAGACCCCGCCGCCGAGGTGCGCAACCTCATCGAGGGTCTGCGCAACAACCCGGGCACCGAGCGCATCGCGGTCCTCCGCAAGACGCTGCAGGACGAGATGGACCGCAAGGCGCAGGTGTTCCGCACCGACGAGTCGCTCGGCGAGGTGCTCCTCACGATCGAAGAGCTGCGCGAGCGCTACAAGAACGTGCACGTCGACGACAAGGGCAAGCGGTTCAACACCGACCTGCTGGAAGCCGTCGAGCTCGGCTTCCTCCTCGACATCGCCGAGGTCGTCGTCGTCACCGCGAAGAACCGCCAGGAGAGCCGCGGCGGCCACATGCGCGACGACTTCCCGAAGCGCGACGACGAGAACTACATGCAGCACACCATGGCGTACCTGTCGGGCGACCCGCACTCGTCCAACGCCGAGGACCACATCCGCCTGGGCTGGAAGCCCGTCGTCTTCACGAAGAACGAGAAGGGCGAGTTGAACTACCCGCCGATGGAGAGGAAGTACTGATGACGCTCGTCGCCGACGCGGATTCCGCTGCCGAGGTCACCAACGACACCGGCATCCAGTCGTTCCTCGTCACCTTCATCATCCGGCGCTTCGACCCGGAGGTCGACGAGGAGCCGCGCTGGGTCGACTACGACGTCGAGCTCTACTCGACGGACCGTGTGCTCGACGCCCTGCACAAGATCAAGTGGGAGGTCGACGGCTCGCTGACCTTCCGCCGCTCGTGCGCCCACGGCATCTGCGGCTCCGACGCGATGCGCATCAACGGCCGCAACCGGCTCGCGTGCAAGACCCTCATCAAGGACCTCGACATCTCGCAGCCGATCTATGTCGAGGCCATCAAGGGCCTTCCGCTCGAGAAGGACCTCGTCGTCGACATGGAGCCGTTCTTCGCCTCGTACCGCGAGGTGCAGCCGTTCCTCATCGCGAACTCGACGCCCGAGAAGGGCAAGGAGCGCATCCAGTCGATCGTCGACCGCGAGGTCTTCGACGACACCACGAAGTGCATCCTGTGCGCCGCGTGCACGTCGTCGTGCCCCGTCTTCTGGACCGATGGCCAGTACTTCGGCCCTGCGGCCATCGTCAACGCGCACCGCTTCATCTTCGACTCGCGCGACGACGCCGGCGACGTGCGCCTCGACATCCTCAACGACAAGGAGGGTGTGTGGCGCTGCCGCACGACCTTCAACTGCACCGAGGCGTGCCCCCGCGGCATCGAGGTGACCAAGGCGATCGCCGAGGTCAAGCAGGCGGTCCTCCGCGGACGCCCGTAACCCCGATTCTCTTTCAGGCAGACGGATGCCGCATCGCTCAGCGATGCGGCATCCGTCTGTCGCTAATCTGAACACCGTGACGCACACTCCCCCGCCCGATGCCCGTGCGGCAGCGGACGCCGCGCAGCGCGAGGAGGAGTCGCTCCGGGAGCGCTGGGAGGCGACGGAGCACAGCCTCCGGCAGCGATTCGACGCGCCGATCAGCCGTGCGACGCGGCTGACGCAGGCGACGATGGCGTGGTTCCCCGTCAGGGTGTGGCGCCACTTCCTCATCGAGAACGGGTTCCTGCTCGCGGCCGGCGTCAGCTACGTCGCGCTGTTCGCGTGCTTCGCCGCGATCTACGTCGTGTTCGCGATCGTGGGGATCTGGCTGGGTGGGAGCCCGGATGCCGTCAACGCCCTCATCGAGCTGATCAACGTCTACATCCCGGGACTCATCGCGCCGTCCGGCGGCCTGTTCACCAACGAACAGGTGCAGGAGATCGCGTCCCAGAACTCCGGCGTCCTGGGCTGGACGGGCATCATCGCCCTCGGCGCCCTCATCTGGACGGCGATCGACTGGGTCACCTACTCCCGCCGAGCCGTGCGCGAGCTTTTCGCCATCCCGCCCGATCGACGCAGCTACTTCCTGCTCAAGGCGCGCGACTTCCTCGCGGCGCTCATCTTCGGCGCCGCGCTCATCCTCGGCGCCGCTCTGAGCACGGTCGGAACGCTGGCGATGAACTGGGTCTTCTCGCTGATCGGGTGGAGGGACACCAGCGCGCTCACCACGATCACCGTCAGCATCGGCTCCCTGCTGATCGGCTTCGCGGTGACCTCGACTGCGCTGGTCGGCTTCTTCCGCTTCCTCACCGGAACGAAGCTGCCGTGGCGCCGCATCTGGCCGGGCGCCATGCTCGGAGGCGCCGGCATCTCGGTGCTCCAGCTCGGTGCCGGTCTGCTGCTGAGCTACACGCCCTCCAACCCGCTGCTGGCGACGTTCGCGATCTTCATCGGGATGCTGCTGTGGTTCCGGCTGCTCGGGATCGTCACGCTCGTCGCGGCCGCGTGGATCGCCGTCGCGGCGAAGGACCGCGATGTCGTCATGCTGCCGCAGACCGATGCCGAGCGCGTCGCGGCCGAGCACGCGGCTCTGCTCGTGGCCGCACGGGTGCGGCTGCGCACCGCGCAGGACGCGCGCGACCAGGCGCCCTGGTACCGCGCGTGGGTCGCCGACCGCGCCGTGCGCGAGGCCGAGGACGAGCTGAGCCAGGTGGAGGCGGCGACGCCGGCGGTGCCGGCTCGGAACGGGGCCGCACCGCGGCGGGCATCGGCCCCCGGTCCGTCGGCCGCCGCGACCCCGAGCAAGCCGTCCAAGCGCGGGCGGTCGCCCCGCATCCCGGACAACGGCTGACGCGTCCTGCGGTGTCGGCGGCCCCGGATAGTCTTGCCGTCGTGTCTCGCCGTGTTCGCATCGCCTCTGTCAACGTCAACGGAATCCGCGCGGCGACGCGCAAAGGCATGCTCGAGTGGCTCGACGCCGCCGACATCGACGTGATGGCCCTCCAGGAGGTGCGCGCGACCGAAGACGAGCTGCGCGCTGCACTGCCGGGGTGGGAGATCGTCAACGACGAGGCTCTCGCGAAGGGCCGCGCCGGCGTGGCCGTGGCCAGCCGCATCCCGTCGGTGGAGGTGCGTCGCGTGCTCGGCCCCGCCGCCGAGGACGCGGCCGAGGTGCTCGACAGCGCCGGCCGCTGGATCGAGGCCGACTTCGACATCGACGGCGAGCGCCTGATCGTCGTGAGCGCCTACGTGCACACCGGCGAGGCCGACACCCCCAAGCAGGACGCCAAGTGGGCCTTCCTCGATGCCATGGAGGCGCGGATGCCGCAGCTCGAGGCCGCTTCCCCGCTTGCGCTCATCATGGGCGACCTGAACGTCGGCCACCGCGAGTTCGACATCCGCAACTGGAAGGGCAACGTCAAGAAGGCCGGGTTCCTCCCCCGCGAGCGCGCGTACTTCGACCGGTTCTTGGGCGAGGAGGGCGCGGAGGTCACCGGCGCCGACGGCTCGACCGGCCCCGGCCTCGGCTGGGTCGACATCGGCCGCCGCTTCCACGGCGACGTCGACGGCCCCTACACGTGGTGGTCGATGCGCGGACGCGCGTTCGACAACGACACCGGGTGGCGCATCGACTACCACCTCGCGACGCCCGAGCTCGGCGCCCGGGTCGCCGACTACCGCGTGGTGCGGGCGCCCTCGTGGGACACGCGCTGGAGCGACCACTCCCCCGTCGTCGCCGACTACTCGATCGGGCGCTGAGGCGCAGCATCCGCTCTATAGACTTTTCGGATGAGTAGATCGCGCCTGTACTCCGGCATGCAGCCCTCCGCCGACTCGCTCCAGATCGGCAACTACATCGGGGCTCTCATGCAGTGGCGCGACCTCCAGGAGTCGTACGACGCGTTCTTCTCGGTGGTCGACCTGCACGCGATCACCGTCGCGCAGGACCCCGAGCACCTGCGTGAGAAGACGCGCCGCACGGCCGCCCAGTACATCGCCGCCGGCATCGAGCCGTCGAAGTCGACGCTGTACGTGCAGTCCCACGTGCCCGCGCACGCCGAGCTGGCGTGGATCCTCTCGACGATCACGGGCTTCGGCGAGGCCGGGCGCATGACGCAGTTCAAAGACAAGTCCTCGCGGTACGGCTCCGATGCCACGTCGGTCGGGCTCTTCACGTATCCCGTGCTCATGGCCGCCGACATCCTGCTGTACCAGACCGACATCGTGCCCGTCGGCGACGACCAGAAGCAGCACGTCGAACTGACCCGCGACCTGGCGGAGCGCTTCAACAGCCGCTTCGGCGAGACGTTCAGGGTCCCGATGCCGGTGATCCAGCAGGACACCGCGCGCATCTACGACCTGCAGAACCCCACCGCGAAGATGTCGAAGTCCGCGGAGTCCGATGCCGGCGTGCTGTGGCTGCTCGACGACCCGGCGGTTTCGGCGAAGAAGATCATGCGCGCCGTCACCGACTCCGAGGGCTCGGTGCGCTACGACCGTGAGGCCAAGCCCGGCGTCTCGAACCTGCTCGTGATCTACGCGGCCCTGACCGGCCGCCAGATCCCCTCGATCGAGGACGAGTACGCGGGCCGCGGCTACGGCGACTTCAAGAAGGGCCTCGCCGAGGTCGTCGTCAACGAGTTCGGCCCGGTGCGCGAGCGCGCGCTGCAGATGCTCGACGACCCCTCCGAGCTCGACCGCGTCCTCGCCGTCAACGCCGGCAAGGCGTCCGAGGTCGCCGAGCGCACCCTCGCCGACGTCTACGACAAGGTCGGCCTCCTCCGCCGCTCCCGCTGACCCTGGACGGACGCTGCGACCCCGGGCTGCAGCATCCCCGGGCTGCCTGAGCGTCTTCGGTCCGGTTCGCTGCGTTCGCAACTCAGGATGATTCCGTCGCCCGGCGACGCGGAGACCCCCCAGGTCGTGACCATCCTGAGTTGCGAGCATCAGGGAGGGGCCCCGCGCCCGGGCGAGCGAGTTCACAAGCCTTGCCACTCGAGGCCCTCCCCGGTTCGCAACTCAGGATGGATACGGCGTTCAGGCGCTTCGTGTTTTCGCTCCGCGCATCGGTCCTGAGTTGCGAACCGCGACAGCCGCTTGAGACCTCGATGGGGCGGTCAGCGCTTGGTGCGCTGCGTGAGCAAACCCCGCAATGCGGCCAGCACGTCATCCGGGCGAAAGAGGATGTCACTCGCCGTGAGTCTGAGGACGGCGTAGCCCTGCCGCGCCAGCTCGAGGTCACGCTGGTAGTCCTTGACCTGCTGATCCCAGTCCGAGTGGAACTCCTTGCTGTCGCACTCGATGACGAGCCAGCCGTCTGCGACGAGATCGACGAACCCGACATTCTCGAACTCCACCTGCAAGCGTGTCGAGCAACCGAGGCCGGCGAGCATCAGTCGCACGAGGGTCTCAGGACCTGACTGTGCCCGGCCGTCGACGAGCGATGCCAGCACCGCATACTTCGCGGGCAGGATCTCGAAGATTGATGACAGCTGCTCGGAGCGGATCAGCTTCTTGTTGAGCGCGCTGTCGATCGACGCGATCGCCGCGCGTGGCGGCTGGCAGAGCACCGCGTGCGCCAAAGCGACAACAAGGTCGGTGCACGTTGCGGCACCGGGGTCATTCGGCATGGCGAGCCAGTGCAAGCGCGTGCCGTGAAGCTTCTTCAGGTCCAGCTTCCTTCGGCGGTCGTGCGGCGAACGCATACGGCTCATTCGTGTGTCGAGGTGAACGTGCAGACGCGCATTCGTCTCCACGAAGACTTCGAGATGCTGGAGGAGGGACAGGCAGGTCAGACGTCCGCCGACGCGGACCGCCCGGACCACAGCATCCGGCGTCTCCGGCGGAAGATAGCGGTCACGTCGGGCACGGATCAGCGCGCCCGCCCGGACTGCCGCCGTGATGTCACGCGCGGTCATGCCATCGGCCATCAGATCGCGACGGGTCCGGTGAGTCGTCCACATGATCACCGACCCTCGCGCCGTCGCGCACCGGCGGTCGTCGGGCGCGTCGAATCTGGGGATGGCCATCGTTCCCCGCGACTTGTGGAGGAGCCGGCATGTTCACAATTCAGGATCATCGCTCCACGGCCAACGTCCATCACCCGGAATCGCGCTGACCCCGCGCGCAGAGATCACGCCCGTCCTGAGTTGCGAACGGAGGGGCTTGTCCGGCACTTAGGCTGTCCGGATGGAGCCCGTGACCCTGCGCACCGCGCGCCTGGAGCTGTCTGCACCCCGTGTCGACGACGTGGACGGGATCTACGCGGCGTGCCAGGACCCCGACATCCAGCGGTACACGCGGGTTCCCTCGCCGTACGCGCGCGAGGATGCCGAGAAGTTCATCGACGCGGTCAAAGAGCAGTGGGCCGGCGAGCTGCACCGCACCTGGGTGATCCGCGACGGTGCGACGCTCGTCGGAACCATCGGGTTCTACCGCCTCGACGGGCAGGGCAACGGCGAGATCGGGTACTGGATCGCCCCGGATCAGCGCGGCGGCGGGCGCCTCCGCGAAGCGGCGAACGCGGTGATCGACTGGGCCTTCTCGTCCGACGGCGCAGGCCTCACCCGCATCGAATGGCGCGCCGTGGTCGGCAACGAGCCGTCGGCGCGTGTCGCCCGCGCGCTGGGCTTCCGCTTCGAGGGCACTCTGCGTCAGGCGCTCGTGGGCGCGAAGCATCGCGACGACGGCTGGATCGCGGGACTCCTGAAGACGGACGAACGGATGCCTCAGCCCTGGCCCGTCCTCGAGGACTGACGACCAGCCCGACCGAGTCGCGGGGCCGAGTTCCCCCGACCGCTGACGGCCGGCCCGCGTGTCGCCGCGGCATGGCAGGATGGGCGCATGCCCGAGATGCCCGAGGTGCAGGGACTCGTCGACTTCCTCCGCGAGCGGCTCACCGGCGTGCAGATCACGCGGGCGAGCGTCGCGAACATCGCGGCGCTGAAGACGTACGACCCGCCGATCGATGCGCTCCATGGGCAGGAGATCACGGGCGCCTCGCGCCACGGCAAGTTCATCGACCTCGCCACGACCGGCCCGCACCTCGTGTTCCACCTCGCCAAGGCCGGGTGGCTGCGCTGGTACGACGAGCTGCCGAAGACGATCATCCGCCCGGGCAAGACCCCGATCGCGCTGCGCGTCGCGCTCTCGGACGGCGCCGGGTTCGATCTCACCGAGGCGGGCACGAAGAAGTCCCTCGCGGTCTATGTCGTGCGCGAGCGGTCGGACGTCCCCGGCGTCGCACGGCTCGGCCCCGACCCTCTGGACGCCTCCTTCACCCGCGACACGCTCGCCGAGCTGCTCGCCGGCCGTCGCACGCAGATCAAGGGGGTGCTGCGCGACCAGATGATCGTCGCGGGCGTGGGCAATGCCTACTCCGACGAGATCCTGCACGCGGCGAAGACGTCGCCGTACGCACTGGCGTCCTCCCTGTCCGACGACGACATCACGCGCCTGTTCGACGCGATGACCGAGACGCTGACGGATGCTGTCGCCGAGGCATCCGGAAAGCCACCGGCCGAGCTCAAGGACGCGAAACGCCGGGGCATGCAGGTCCACGGGCGGCGCGGAGAGAAATGCCCTGTCTGCGGCGACGAGGTGCGGAGTGTCTTCTTCGCCGACAACTCGCTCGAGTACTGCCCCACCTGCCAGACCGGCGGCAAGATCCTCGCCGACCGCCGCCTCTCGCGCCTGCTGAAATGAGGCGTCAGTCGCCGGTCGTGCCCATGAGCACACGAGCGTCGTCGTCGACCCAGTCGAGGGACTTCGACACGGCCTTGCGCCACTGGCGATAGCGACGCTCGCGCTCTTCCTCGGGCATCCGCGGCTCGAAGCGGACGTCCTCCCGCCAGTGCGATCGGAGCTCATCGAGGTCGCTCCACACGCCGGTCGCGAGACCCGCGGCGTACGCGGCGCCGAGCGCGGTCGTCTCGACGACGTCGGGGCGGACGACCGGGATGCCGAGGATGTCGGCCTGGAACTGCATGAGGAGGTCGTCGCGGGTCATGCCGCCGTCCACGCGCAGCTCGTCGAGCGTGCGGCCGGTATCGGCGACGACGGCCTCGATCACGTCACGCGTCTGGAACGCCGTCGACTCGAGGGCCGCGCGGGCGATGTGCGCCTTGTTGACGTAGCGCGTGAGGCCGACGAGCGCGCCGCGCGCGTCGGGGCGCCAGTACGGCGCGAAGAGCCCGGAGAACGCCGGCACGAAGTAGGCGCCGCCGTTGTCGTCGACGCTGGCGGCGAGGGTCTCGACGTCCTCGGAACGCTGGATGATGCCCAGGTTGTCGCGGAGCCACTGCACGAGCGAGCCGGTCACCGCGATGGAGCCCTCGAGCGCGTAGCGGGCGGGCTCGTCGCCGATCCGGTAGCCGACCGTGGTGATGAGGCCGCTGCCGGATCGCACGATCTCGGTGCCGGTGTTGACGAGCAGGAAGTTGCCGGTGCCGTAGGTGTTCTTCGACTCCCCCGCGTCGAAGGCCGCCTGCCCGAAAGTCGCCGCCTGCTGGTCGCCGAGGATCCCGGCGATCGGCACGCCGTCGAGCACCGAGGGCAGCGAGGAGTGTCCGACCACTTCGGATGACGAGCGGATCTCAGGCATCATCGCGCGCGGGATGCCCCACACGGCGAGCAGGTCGTCCGACCAGTCGAGCGTCCGCAGGTCCATGAGCAGCGTGCGCGACGCGTTGGTGACGTCTGTGACGTGGATGCCGCCGCGTGCGCCGCCCGTGAGGTTCCACACCACCCAGGTGTCGGGCGTGCCGAACAGCAGCTCTCCCGCTTCGGCGGCCGCTCGCGCTCCGTCGACGTTGTCGAGGATCCACGCGACCTTCGACGCCGAGAAGTACGTGGCGAGCGGCAGCCCTGTCGCCTCGGCGAACCGATCGGCGCCGCCCTCGGCGGCGAGCTCGTCGATCCGGGGCTGGGTGCGGGTGTCCTGCCACACGAGCGCGTTGTGCACCGGCCGCCCGGTGCGCTTCTCCCACACGATCGCCGTCTCGCGCTGGTTCGTCACGCCGATCGCGGCGACCTCGGATGCTGCGAGCCGGGCGCGCGACAGACACGACGCGATGACCCACTCGGTGTTGGTCCAGATCTCGACCGGGTCGTGCTCGACGCGACCGGCCCGGGGGAAGATCTGCTCGTGCTCGCGCTGCGACGAGGCGACCACGGAACCGGCTGCGTCGAACACGATGGCGCGCGTCGATGTCGTGCCCTGGTCGATGGACAGCACGTGCTCGGGCACCGTTCGTCTCCTTGCTCGGCGGGCGACATCGCCCGCGCGGGTCGGCCGCGCGGCGCGCGCGCGTGCGGTCAGGCTATCGCGCGTCGGCGGGGAGCCAGGACGGATCCGCGGCGTGGATCCGCTCGAGCGCCCGTCCCACCTCGAGCGCGGTGCGTGCGGTGTCCCAGTCGAGCACGGGCGCGACCGCGTCGGCTGCTTCCGCGACCGCCTCCGCCGACGCCTCGCCGACGAACGCGATGCTGGTGCGCCGCAGCAGCAGGTCGTCGAGATGCGTGACGTCCTCCGTCGCGGCGAGGTGCCTCAGCTCGCCCGAGCTGTATCCGGGCAGGTGCTCGAGCAGGACGTCGTCGGCATCCGCGGCGATCGCGTCCACCACGGCTGCGGCGACCGTGCCGTAGCGGTCGAGCAGCGTCGCCACACGGGCGGCCGGCACCGCGGCGTCATGGGCCGAGATCCACTGCCGGCGCGCGCGCTCCGTCATGGGGTACCCGCGGCCGCCGCCGATCGGCACTCCCCGGGTCGAGCTGCGGCGCGGCCGGGACAGCAGCTCGAGAGCGCGGTCGGCGAGGTGCTCGGCCGACGCACGGAAGGTGGTCCATTTGCCGCCGATGAGGCTGAGGACCGTGGCATCCCCACCGACCAGCGGTGCGGACTCGACGCGGTAGTCCCGCGAGACGAACCCGGGCGAGACGTCGTCGTGGCCGGGGAGCGGCCGCACGCCGGCGAAACGGTAGACGATCTGCGAGCGTTCGACCTCGATCGTCGGGAGCACCTGCCCGATCAGCTCGATGAAGTAGTCGACCTCCGCCTCGGTGCACACGACCGGATCGCCCATGTCGTGATCGAGGTCGGTGGTGCCGACGAGAACGCGTCCCTTCAGCGGGTAGATGAGGACGATCCGGCCGTCCTCGTTCTCGAAGAACAGCTCCCGTCCGCCGGTCGCCGCGAGCAGCTCGGGGTGATCGAGCACGACATGCGAGCCCTTGGTGCCGCCCATGTACCGGGTCGGATCACCGAGGGCGAGGTTGGTGAGGTCCGTCCACGGGCCACTGGCGTTCACGACGACGGATGCCGAGAATCGCGTCTCCTCGCCGGTCAGGGTGTCGCGCAGCACGACCCGCCCGTCGTCGACCCCGACGGCCGCGGTGTAGTTGGCGGCCCGTGCCCGATCGCCGCCCGCCGCGCGACCGTCGCGCAGCACGTCGATGGCGAGGCGCTCGGGGTCGTGGAGGGACGCGTCCCAGTAGGTCGCGGTGTACTTCACGTCGGGGTTCAGCTGAGGCAGCTGCGCGAGCGAGCGCTTGCGTCCGCGGAAGGTGTGCCGTGGGACGGTGCCCTTGCCGAACACGCCGCCGCCGCGTGAGAAGGAGTCGTAGATGACGAGCCCGATCTTGATGAGCGCGGCCCCGCGCTCATGGTGCTTCCCGCCGCCGTGGCGCAGGAACTTCAGCGGCGCCGACAGCACTCCCGAGAACGTCGAGAAGATCGGGATGGTGGTCTGCAGCGGCCTGACGTAGTGCGGGGCGGTGCGCAGCAGCGCGTTGCGCTCGGTCACGGCCTCGTGGACGAGCCGGAACTCGCCGTTCTCGAGGTAGCGGATGCCGCCGTGGATCATGTGCGACGACGCCGCCGACGCGCCGCTGATGAAGTCGTCGCGCTCGACGAGCGCGACGTCCACGCCCTGCATCGCGAGGTCGCGGAACGTCGCCAGGCCGTTGATGCCGCCGCCGATGATCAGCACGTCCGCGTAGGGCCGCTCCGCGAGAGCCGCCCATCCTCGTTCCGCTGCCCGCGCCGCCATCGCATCCCCCATCGTCGTGCTGTCGTCCCATCATGACACCGCTGGATGTCCTTGCAGGCGATATGCACATACGTGCACGATGGATGGATGGACAGGATCGGCGACGCCCGCACGATGCAGCGCGCGCTCACGGCCGCGCACCTCTACTACGTGCAGGACCGCACCATGGATGCGATCGCCCAGGAGCTCGGCACGTCGCGTTCGACGGTGTCACGGCTGCTCACGCACGCGCGGGCGACCGGCATCGTCGACATCCGCATCCGGTCGCCGTTCGCCGCGCCGCAGCGGCTCGAAGAGCGATTGGCCGAGCGTTTCGGCATCCTCGCCCAGGTCGTTCCCGTGCCCGACGACACCACGGAGGTCGACCGGCTGCAGCGCGTCGCGATCGCCGCCGCGCACGCGCTCCTGGACCTCGTGCAGGACGACATGATCGTGGGCGTCGCCTGGGGATCGACGACCGCGGCGGTGAGCCGCCACCTCGTTCCCAAGTCGGTGCACGGGGCGACATTCGTGCAGCTGAACGGCTCCGGCAACACCCACTCGACGGGTCTCCTCTACGCCAGCGAGATCCTCAGCCGGTTCGCCGCCGCCTACGACGGGAGCGCGCAGCAGTTCCCCGTGCCGGCCTTCTTCGACGACCCCGCCACGAAGGACGCGATGTGGCGCGAGCGCAGCACGCGGCGCATCCTCGACATGCTCCCCGCGATGGACCTCGTGGTGTTCAGCACCGGCTCCGCGGGATCCCGCGTACCGAGCCATGTCTACAGCGGCGGCTACCTCGAGCCGGGTGAACTCGATCAGCTCGCCGACGAAGGCGTCGTCGGCGACGTGGCCACGGTCTTCTACCGCGCGGACGGGTCGAGCGACGCGATCGCTCTCAACGATCGTGCCACCGGCCCCAGCCTCGACCTCTTGCGCGGCATCCCACGGCGCCTCTGCATCGTGTCAGGGGTGTCGAAGCTCGCCAGCCTCCGAGGGGCTCTCGCCGCGCGCATCGCGACGGATCTCATCGTCGATGAGGCCACCGCGCGGGCGCTCCTGGAGTGAGGCCGGGACGCAGAGATCGGGTGGGCGGGACTTCATTCGAAGACATGGAATGAATGGGCGGATGCCGCGTTGACTACACTCGAGAGCATCAACGTGCTCCGGGGTCGGTGAGAATCCGAACCGGCGGTGACAGTCCGCGAGCCAAGGCTTCAGCATCCGATTCGGATGCCGCCGCGGCCGATCCGGTGGAATTCCGGAACCGACGGTGATGCGACAGGTTTCCTGAGGGAAGCAGGTCGCTAGTCCGGATGGGAGGCAGCACAGAGGCGTCGCCATGCGCGCCTCCGCTTCCCATGCCCCGGGGCGTCGAGAACGACGAGACGAGGGGCCGGATGGCGAGCACAGCGGAACACGACGCGATGCGTCGGGCGCTGACGATCGCCCGGCGCGGTCCGCGTGGTGTGAACCCTCAGGTCGGCGCGCTGCTGCTGTCGCCGGACGGCGAGGTGCTCGCCGAGGGCTGGCACCGCGGTGCGGGCACCCCGCACGCCGAGGTGGACGCGCTGTCGACGCTCGCGCCCGGCGCCGCGCGCGGCGCGACCGCAATCGTGACCCTCGAGCCCTGCAACCACACCGGTCGGACCGGACCGTGCTCCGAGGCCCTCATCGCCGCGGGCGTCACACGGGTCGTCTACGCGATCGCCGATCCCGGCGACCACTCCTCCGGCGGGGCCACGCGGCTGCGCGCAGCAGGCGTCGAGGTCGAGGCCGGCCTGCTCGCCGACGAGGCGACCGCGCTCCTCGACTCGTGGCTGACGGTGCAGCGTCTGCGCCGGCCGCACGTCACCGTGAAGTGGGCCCAGAGCCTCGACGGCCGGGCGGCGGCCTCGGACGGCACCAGCCAGTGGATCACCGGGCGGCAGGCCCGCGCCGACGTCCACCGCCGCCGCGCCGAAGCCGACGCGATCGTCGCCGGCACCGGCACGGTGCTCGCCGACGATCCGGCGCTCACCGCCCGCGCCGAGGACGGCTCGCTGCTGCCCCACCAGCCGATACCGGTCGTCGTGGGCGCGCGCGCCGTGCCCGAGGCTGCGGCCGTGCGCCGGCACCCGCACCCGTTCCTGCAGTACCCCGGCGACGATGCCTCGGGCGGGCTGCGCGCCCTGCTCGAAGACCTGCGCAGTCGCGGGGTGCAGCGCGTGTTCGTCGAGGGCGGTCCCGCCGTCGCGGCGTCGTTCCTGCGCGAGCGGCTCGCCGACGAACTGCTCGTCTACGTCGCTCCGCTGCTGCTCGGCGGCGACCGGCTCGCTGTGCAGGACATCGGGGTGTCCACCATCGCCGAGGCGCGACGCCTGGCCGTGGCATCCGTCATCCCACTCGGCGACGATCTGCTGTTCGTCGTCCACCCCGCTTCGGAAGGAGACGAGTGATGTTCACCGGAATCATCGAGGAGGTCGGCGAGGTCACCGCGGTCGAGCCGTCGGGCGACGGCGTGCGTGTGACGGTGCGCGGGCCGAAGGCCGTGTCGGATGCCGCGCACGGCGACTCCATCTCGGTCAGCGGCGTGTGCCTCACGGTCGTCGACCAGGGTGCCGACTGGTTCACCGCCGACGTCATGAAGCAGACGCTCGACATGTCGACCCTCGAGGGCGTCTCCGCCGGACGCGCCGTCAACCTCGAGCGGGCGATGGCCGCGCACGGCCGGCTCGGCGGACACATCGTGCAGGGCCACATCGACGGCACCGGCGAGGTGCTCGAGGTGCGACCCGGCGAACAGTGGCAGGTGCTGCGCATCTCGGTCCCCGCAGAGCTCGCCCCGCTCGTCGTCGACAAGGGCTCGATCGCCGTCGACGGCGTCTCGCTCACCGTGAGCGGTGCCAGCGCCGCCGCCCCCGGCGACGGCTGGTTCGAGGTCTCACTCATCCCCGAGACCCTCGCCGCGACCACCCTCGGCGCCCGTGCGCCGGGCGACCGCGTCAACCTCGAGACCGACATCCTGGCTCGCCACGTACAGCGACTGCTGGCTTTTTCCACGGAAGGGGGCTCGAAATGAGCCTTGCCACGATCCCCGAGGCCCTGGAGGCGCTGCGCGCCGGCCGGCCGGTCATCGTCGCGGACGATGAGAACCGCGAGAACGAAGGCGACGTCATCCTGTCGGCCCAGCTCGCCACTCCCGAGTGGGTCGCGTGGACGGTCCGCTGGACGAGCGGCTTCCTGTGCGCGCCGATGCCCGCCGACTGGGCCGACCGCCTCGACCTGCCGCCGATGGTCGAGAACAACGAGGACGCCCGCGGGACCGCGTACACGGTGAGCGTGGACGCCGCCGACCGCGTCTCGACCGGCATCAGCGCCGCGGACCGCGCCCACACGCTCAACGTGCTGGCGAACCCCGAGTCGACGCCCACCAGCGTCATCCGCCCCGGCCACATCCTGCCGCTGCGCGCCGTCGACGGCGGCGTGCGCGAGCGCGCCGGCCACACCGAGGCCGCCGTCGAGCTCATGAAGCTCGCCGACCTCGCACCGGTCGGCGTCATCGGCGAGGTCGTCGCCGAGGACGGCAGCATGATGCGCCTGCCCGGGCTCCAGGAGCTCGGCGCCGAATACGGCATCCCGGTCATCACGATCGAGCAGCTCGCCGCCTACCTCGATGAGAACGTCCCGTGCGACCCCGCGATCCGCAATGCGCACAAGCGCCGCGTGAGCCTGCGCGCGGAGGCGCACGTGCCCACCGGGCACGGGGAGTTCCGCTTCCTCGCGTACAAGGACCGCGTCACCGGCACCGACCACATCGCGGTCGTCTCGGGCGAGCTCTCGGACGCGCCCCTCGTGCGCGTGCACTCGGAGTGCCTGACGGGCGAGGCGTTCGGCTCGCTCAAGTGCGAGTGCGGCCCGCAGCTCGAGGCCGCCCTCGACGCCATCGAGCAGGACGGCGGCGTGGTCATCTACATGCGCGGCCACGAGGGTCGCGGCATCGGCCTGATCAACAAGCTGCGCGCCTACTCGCTGCAGGAGCGCGGCCTCGACACCGTCGACGCCAACCTCGCGCTGGGCCTCCCGGCCGACGCCCGCGACTACGCGGCGGCCGCGGGCATCCTCACCGACCTGGGTATCGAGAAGGTGCGCCTGCTGACCAACAACACCGACAAGGTGAAGCAGCTGCGCGAGCTCGGCCTCGACATCGTCGAGCAGGTGCCGCTCCTGGTCGGCGTCGGCCCGAACAACCACCAGTACCTGGAGACCAAGCGCGATCGCATGGGTCACATCATCAACGAGGCGGACCTCGCGGACGCCATCGCACACATGCACGAAGGAGCAGAACGATGAGCGGCAAGGGCGCACCCGAGGCCACGGCACCGGTCGACGGCAGCGGACTCGACGTGGTCGTCGTCGCGGGCACGTGGCACGAGACGATCACCGACGGCCTCATCGCCGGCGCCGCGCGCGCCGCCGATGCCGCGGGCGCCTCGCACCGGCTCGTCCGCGTGCCCGGCTCGTTCGAGCTCCCCGTCGTGGCGAAGGCGGCTCTGGAGGCCGGAGCCGACGCGGTCGTGGCGCTGGGCGTCATCATCCGCGGCGGCACGCCGCACTTCGAGTTCGTCTCGAACGCAGCGACCGACGGCCTCACGCGCGTCGCGCTCGACACCGGCAAGCCGGTCGGCTTCGGCGTGCTGACGCTCGACGACGAGGCTCAGGGCATCGCGCGCGCCGGCCTCGAGGGCTCCGTCGAAGACAAGGGCTTCGAGGCGGCCGACGCGGCCATCCGCACCGCCGTGGTGCTCCGCGACCTGCGCGCCTGATCGGCGGGGGCGGGGGACGCATCGGACGGGTCACGGCGGCAACCTTCAGCTAGGCTGATGGCATGGAAATCCTCCGCCACGTCGTCGTGCTCGTCCACCTCGTGGGCTTCGCCATCCTCTTCGGCGCCTGGGTCGTCGAAGCGGTGAACGGAAAGCACCAGATCACGCGCCTCATGCACTGGGGCCTCGCGATCGCCGGTCTCGCCGGTCTCATCCTCGCCGCCCCGTGGGGCATCGAGTACGACCTCAACTACGCCAAGATCGGCGTGAAGCTGGTCATCCTCGTCATCATCGGCGCGCTCCTGGGCATCGGCGCCGGCCGTCAGCGCAAGTCCGGCTCGGTGCCCGGCGCCATCTTCTGGTCGATCGGTGCGCTCACCTTCGCCAACGCCGCGATCGCGGTGCTCTGGCGCTGACCTCCTGACACGCGAGACGGATGCTGCGGCCCTGGGCCGCAGCATCCGTTCTCCGTCTCTGCGGCCTGGACCCGATCCCGGGAGTAGGCTGGTCTTTTGTGCCGGGCGACAACGCCCGCACCCACGGTGATCCAGTGCAGTGCCGCCTGACGCGTCACCCTGCGCCCGGCGTCCGCCCACCGCCGCATCCCAACCGGATGCCTCGCTCCGCGCATGCCCCAGGTGAATATGTCCTCCCCCAGTACGACCGCCGCGACCTCCGCGGCACCCGCAAACCCCCGCTCCCGCGTGATCCTCGCGAGCCTCGTCGGCACCACGATCGAGTTCTACGACTTCTACGTCTACGCGACCGCCGCCGTCCTCGTCTTCCCCATCCTCTTCTTCCCGACCGGCAACGACACCACGTCGCTGCTGCTGTCGTTCAGCGTCTTCGGCGCCGCCATGATCGCGCGCCCCCTCGGCGCGATCGTGTTCGGGCACTTCGGCGACCGGTTCGGCCGCAAGGCGACGCTCGTGGCGTCTCTGCTCACCATGGGTATCGCGACGTTCCTCATCGGGTGCCTGCCGACGTTCAACGAGATCGGCGTGTGGGCTGCGATCCTGCTGCTGATCCTGCGCCTGTTCCAGGGCTTCGCGCTCGGCGGCGAGTGGTCGGGCGCCGCGCTCGTGGCGACCGAGAACGCCCCGAAGGGCAAGCGCGCCTGGTACGGCACGTTCCCGCAGCTCGGCGCCCCGCTCGGCTTCATCATCGCGAACTCCGTGTTCCTCGCGATCAACTTCCTGCTCCCCCACCCCGACGGCGCGGGTCAGCGCTCGGCCGACTTCCTCGCGTGGGGCTGGCGCGTTCCGTTCCTGTTCTCCGCCGTCATGGTGATCATCGGCCTGTGGGTGCGCCTGCGCCTCGTCGAGTCCGACACGTTCGTCAAGGCCGAGAAGAAGGGGGCGATCCGCAAGTTCCCGCTCGGCACGGTCCTGCGTCACCACTGGTGGCACCTGATCCTCGGCACGTTCATCATGCTGGCGACCTACGTGCTGTTCTATCTGATGACGAACTTCACCCTCTCGTACGGCACGAAGGCGGCCGACCTCGAGGTCGCGACGGCGGCCGCACAGAAGGCGGCCGAGGCCGCGGGCACCGCGTTCGACCCGGCGGCCTTCGCCGCGCAGTTCTATCCGGGCCTCGGCTTCGGCTACACCGACTTCGTGCTGATGCAGATCATCGGCGTCGTGTTCTTCGGCATCTTCACGCTGCTGTCGGGCCCGATCGCCGACACGATCGGCCGCCGGCGCCTGCTCTTGTGGGTGACGGGCCTCATCATCGTGTTCGGCCTCACGTTCAACCTGTTCCTGTCGCCGCAGCTCGACCCGAAGTTCACCGGAGCCCTGACCCAGGCGTTCCTCATCTTCGGATTCATGCTGATGGGCTCGACGTTCGGCCCGATGGGCGCCGTCCTGCCGGAGCTCTTCCCGACGAACGTCCGCTACTCGGGCTCGGCCATCTCGTACAACGTGTCGTCGATCCTCGGCGCCGCGCTCGCCCCGATCGTGGCGGTGGCACTGTGGGCCGCAGCCGACGGCAGCCCGTGGCTCGTCGGCCTGTACCTCTCGGCGATGGGCGTGCTGACCTTCATCGCACTCCTCCTCTCGCCCGAGACCAAGGACGTCGACTACGACGCCGACCTGGGCGTCGGAGCCAGCGGCTCGCTCTAGCCCCGGTTGTTCCGGACGACGGATGCCTCGACCCGGCCGGGTCGAGGCATCCGCGTCTCGGCCCACAACTCCGGCAGAAGCCCGCTCTGCCACCCGCTGCCCGCATCGGGCGCCGCAGCCTGCCTGAGCTGCGACCCGGCGACACCCCGGTCCGCGAACGCGCGAACGCGCGAACGCGCGAAGCGCACCGGGCGCGGCGTCCGTCGACTCCGCTCAGGTGCGTCGCTCGTGCCGGACGGGCTTCGTGCGCGAGGGCGCCTCGGTCGCCTGGGGAAACTCGCAGCGGAACTCGCCCTCGTACCCGAACAGGAATCCGAAGAGCCGGTTGCGCACCTCGAGGCGGATGCGGAAGACCTGTGCGCGATCGTCGTAGCCCTCGCGCAGCTCGGCCCGGCCGCTGAAGAGCATGGGGAACCGGAAGCCGAACGGGCCCTCGTAGAAGCGCTGCCGGTCGGATCGCAGCAGGAGGCTGCCGTCGGGTTCCGCTGTCAGCCGGAGGTCGACGGCGAGGTGCTGATGGGTGCCGAGGTAGTCGACGATCCGCCCGTCATCGCCGAGGATCATCGTGGCGTCGAAGCGGCGCACGGCACGCGCGTTCCATCAGCACGCTCGCGTTCGCCGATCGTCGTGCCGGTGCCCGTGATCGTCATCCCGGGCAGGCGGCGTTCGTAGACGAAGCGCGTACCGCCGCCGGCGAGGGGTGCGGCCGGAGTGATGCGGCTGAAGCGCACGTCCCAGCGCGCGTGCAACGCCGGGTCCTGGGTGAGCTGCCACACCCGCTCCATGGGCGCAGCGATGCGGATGCTGACGTAGATCGCACGCCCGGTCACCGCAGCGAGCCGATCGCCGAGACGAAGATCCACACCGCCGCGAACGCCACCGGCGCGCCCAGGGCGATGGTGCCCCACACCGTCATGGCGCGGAGGAAGCGCCGGCCCTTCTGCCTTTCGCCGAACATGTTCAGCGCGGACAGGGCCGCCGCCGACCCGACGATGACCACCGAAACGGCCGGCATCGCGACGGTGGCGGGAACGACAGGCAGCGCGAACATCAGCCACGACGCCGCCATGGGCAGCGCATCGCTCAGCGAAGCAGCCCAGACGCACGCCGACGCGATGACGATGAACACGTTGAGCAGCGTGAGGACGCGGAACCACCGCTCACTCCAGAGGCCCACCTCCGCGGCGGCCGGGGATCCCCCGGATGTCGTCGCCGCGGCTTCGCCGTGTGTCATCAGGCCTGCACCTCGGCGATGAGGTCGAGCAGTTCGCGCAGCGGCTTGCGGAGCACGCGCAGCCGCACCAGGGGAAGCGAGAGCTTGAGGAGCCGCAGGCCGCGGTCGAGCAGCCGGCTCGTGCGTTCCCGACCGTCCGACGTGTCATAGACCCAGAACAGCGCGAGCAGCAGATGGCCGAGCATCAGCGCCGACGGCAGATCCTCGTCGAACTCCGCGGGGAGCTTGTCGGCGGCACCGGCGATCGCCTCGCGGAAGAGCCCGACCACGATCTCTCGTGATGGCGAGGAGTCGCTCGACAGCGGGTTGATCGACGAGCGTGGCGAGACCGCGGCCGAAAGGAACTCCGGGGCGAAGCGGTAGTAGGGCTCGAGCTGCGCGAGTCCCGTGCGGAAGACGATGCCGAGCCGCTCCACGAGATCGTCGCTCGCCTCGAGGAGCGGGAGCGCCGCCGCACGGTGCTGCTGCTGCACGTCGAGGTAGAGCTCCTGCACGAGGTCGTTCTTCGACGCGAAGTGGTAGTTCGTCGTGCCCACCGAAACGCCGGCCTCGGACGCGATGAGCCGGATCGTGGTCTGGTCGTACCCGCGTTCCCGGAACGAGCGCAGGGCGATGTCGCGGATGAGCGCTCTCGTGCGCTCGCTCTTGGTGGTGGCGCCAACAGAACTGGACATGTTCAGAAAAGTACCGCTGTTTCTGAACATGTTCAAGAATGGTTCCGAGACGCAACCGACCTCGCGGGAACGCGGAGACGCGGATGCCGCAGCCCGCGTGGGCTGCAGCATCCGTGCGGTGCTGCGTGTCAGTCGAGGAACAGTGCGCGCAGACGCTTCGTCGTGAACACCAGACCGATGGCGATCATGACGACGTAATAGAGCACGTGCCACCACATCTCGGGGGTGAGGATGCCGGTGGTGAGTCCGCGGACGAGCTCGACGCCGTGCCACAGCGGGAACGCCATGATGATGTGCTGGATCCACTCGGGGTAGATCGTGATCGGGTACAGCGTCGCCGAGAACAGGAACATCGGCAGCAGCACGAAGTTGATCCAGTCCATCTGCTGGAACGTCTTCATGTAGCTCGTGACAGCCATGCCGAGGCTCGCGAACCCGAAGGCGATGAGCAGCACCGCCGGCAGCGCCAGGATCGCGGTCCACGCCAGGTTGAGCCCGAGGATCTGCATGATGATCATGAAGCCGGTCGCGTACAGCAGGCCGCGCAGCAGCGCGTAGAGGATCTCGCCCAGCGCGACATCGAGCGGCCCGAGCGAGGTCGCCAGCATGCCCTCGTAGAGCTTGCCGTAGTTGAGCTTGAAGAAGACGTTCCACGTCGAGTCGTAGATCGCGCCGTTCATCGCCGACACGGCGAGCAGGGCAGGCGCGATGAAGGCCGCGTAGGGCACCTCCACGCCGCTGGAGGTCTGCACGTCGCCGATGAGCGAGCCGAGGCCGATACCCATCGAGGCGAGGTAGAACACGGGCTCGAAGAAGCCCGACAGGACGACCGCCCAGCTGGACGAGCGCGCGGCGATGAGGCCGCGCTGCACGACCGACTGCGGGTTGCCCGCCCACAGGGCGCGCACGCCGCCCGCACGGACGGCGGCGGCCTCGGTTCCGACCGCGGTGCTCATGCGCCGAGCCTCCTCTGGAACATGCGGCGGCCGATCACGTAGCCGGCGATCGACAGCAGGAGAAGGTAGCCGACGTGCACGACGATCACGAACGGGTCCATCGGCAGGCCGTAGGTGGCGAGGCGGCCGAGCTCGGTCGCGTGCCACAGCGGCGACACCCACCCGATCCACTGCAGCCAGAGCGGCAGCGTGGCCAGCGGGTAGAAGGTGCCCGAGAACAGGAACATCGGCATGAAGATGAAACGCTGGACGAGCGCGACCTGACCCTTGTCGTCGGTGATCGACGCGGCGTACGCCATGTACGGGATGCCGAACGCGAGGCCCGCGAGCAGGCCGATCGGAATGGTGAGCCAGCCGGTCTCGGGGTTCGGCACCGCCTGGAACAGCCACAGGAACAGGTAGTACGCGATCACCACGACGATGATGCGGGCCGAGGCGCCGGAGATGACGCCGCCCGCGATCTGCCCTGGCGAGAGCCCGGTCGCGCTGAAGCCGAAGAAGTAGCGGCGCCACTTGAAGCCGGCCATGACGGGGTACGAGAACTCCTCCGACGCGACGGAGATCGCGGCGGTCATCAGCAGGGCCGGTGCGACGAACACGAGGTACGAGACCTCGACGCCGTTCTGCGTGATCGGGGCGTCGATGAGCGCGGCGAGGCCGACGGCGAGCCCCAGCAGGTAGAGGATCGGCTGGCCGAGCGCGCCGACGATGATGGTCCATCCGTACGCGCGCATCGCGCGCACCATGTGCTCGGTGACGTACCAGGTGCCGAACGCGCGGGGCTTGCGGCCCCACTGCATCGCCTCGTCGCGCAGCTCGTCGAGCGAGGGCTGCACGCGGGTCGTGGCGTCTTCGGAGGGAAGGCTCATTCGATCAGCGACCTTCCGGTGAGCCGGAGGAAGACGTCCTCGAGACTCGAACGGCGCACGAGCGACGTGATCGGAGTGAGCCCCCGGTGCGTCACGGTCTCGAGCGCCGCCTCGCCGTCGTTCGCGTAAACGAGGATGCGGTCGGGCAGCACCTCGACGCGGTCGCCGATGCCCTCGAGCTGCGGCGCGACCTGCTCGTTGCGGTCGGAGCCGAAGCGCACCTCGAGCACCTCGCGACTGGAGTGCTCGCGGATGAGCGAGGCAGGAGTGCCCTCGGCCATGATGCGCCCCTTGTCGACGACGATCAGCCGATCGCAGAGCTGCTCGGCCTCGTCCATGTAGTGGGTCGTCAGCACGAGGGTGGTGCCGCGCTCCTTGAGGCGGAACAGGCGATCCCACAGCACGTGGCGCGCCTGCGGGTCGAGACCCGTGGTCGGCTCGTCGAGCAGCAGGATGCGCGGGTCGTTGATGAGGCCGCGGGCGATCGTGAGCCGCCGCTTCATGCCGCCCGAGAGCTGCTCGACCTTGCTCTTCGCCTTGTCTTCGAGCTGCGCGAACGCGAGCAGCTCGTCGGCCTTCTGGTGGCAGACCTTGCCCGGCAGTCCGAAGTAGCGGCCGTAGATGTAGAGGTTCTCGCGAGCGTTGAGCTCGCCGTCGAGGTTGTCCTGCTGGGGCACGACCCCCAGGCGCGATCGGATCTCGGGGCCGTACCGGTCGGGGTCGAGCCCGAGGATCGACAGTTCTCCACTGGTGCGCGTCGACACCGCGCCCACCATCTTCATCGTCGTGGACTTGCCCGCACCGTTCGGGCCCAGAAGACCGAACGACTCGCCCGGCGCCACCTCGAACGACAGTCCGTCGACGGCGAGGAAGTCGGGCTTGCCTTTGACCTTGTAGGCCTTGACGAGGTTGTCAGCGGTGATCACGGGGGCAGGCACCGGACTACCCTAACGCCCCGCTCCGACACCGCCCACTGCCGGGCCGGCCGACCCGGCACGTCAACATGAGTTGACACGCTCCCGGCTGTCAACTACGGTTGACACGGATGCCGCGGCCCGCAGCATCCGTGTCTGCCGAACGAGAGGCTGCCCGATGAGCGGCGACGAACTGACCACCCTGATCGGGGCGGCAGGCGGTCGCGAGCCGATCGCGGAGCTGCACCGCCTCGCCGAGGTGCGCCGCGAGCTCGCGCGCGCCGAGGAGGTGCAGGTGCGCAAGGCGCGCAACCTGGGCTTCTCGTGGCAGGCGATCGCGGGCGCCCTCGGCGTGAGCCGACAGGCCGTCCACAAGAAGTACGGTCGAAGGTAAGCCCCCTTCACGAACGAGGTACACCCATGCCCTCCGCCGATCTCGACGAAGCCCCTCCCGCCCCCGCACCCGCGGAGTCCCCCCGCGCCCGGCGCGGGCGATCTCGGCGCGGCAAGGTCGAAGAGGGGCCGCGCGCGACGTTCTCGCAGCTGCTCCCCTATCTCTTCGAGCACAAGCGCACGCTCGCCGTCGTGGTGGTGCTGAGCATCCTGAGCGCCGGGGCCTCGCTGATCCAGCCGCTGTTGGTCGGCCAGGTCATCACGCGCGTGCAGGAGAACCTCGACCTCGGCATGCTCGTCTGGGCGCTCGTCGGCTTCGTGCTGCTCGCGTCGCTCATCTCGGGCTGGCAGCACTACCTGCTGCAGCGCACGGGCACCGCCGTCGTGTACTCGAGCCGACGCCGCCTCATCGCCCGCATCCTGCACCTGCCCATCAGCGAGTTCGATGCACGCCGCACAGGCGACATCGTCTCGCGCGTCGGCAGCGACACCACGCTCCTCTACGCCGCGCTCACGCAGGGGCTGGCCGACTCCATCGGCAACGGGCTCCTGTTCGCCGGCGCGCTCATCGCCATGGCGATCATCGACCCGGTGCTGCTCGCGATCATCGTGCTCGTGATCGGCGTCTCGGTGCTCGGCGTGGTGGTGCTGAGCGGCCGCATCCGCACCGCGTCCACCGAGCAGCAGGAGAAGGTGGGCGCGCTCGCCTCCGGCGTCGAGCGCGCGGTCGGCTCGATCCGCACGGTCCGCGCGTCCGGCGCGACCGAGCGCGAGATCGACGCCGTCACCTCGCAGGCGACGGATGCCTACAACGTCGGCGTGCGCATCGCGAAGGTGTCGGCGCTCGTGGTGCCGATCGCGAACATCGCGCTGCAGGTGTCGCTGCTGGTGGTCATCGGCCTCGGCGGCTTCCGCGTCGCGACCGGTGCGCTGTCGATCGCGAGCCTGGTGACCTTCATCATGTTCCTCTTCATGCTCATCGCACCGCTGGGATCCTTCTTCGGCGCGATCACGTCAGTGAACCAGGCGCTCGGCGCCCTGGGCCGCATCCAGGAGGTGCTCGACCTCCCGACCGAGTCGCAGCACGACGCCGAGGTCGCCGCACGGGTGGCCGGCGGCGCCTCTGCACCGGCCGCAGCGCCGGGCGAGCCCGCCGCGATCGAGTTCCGGGACGTGCGCTTCCGCTACCCCGAGAACGTCGTCGAGGCGCGCCGCAAGGCCGAGTCCGAGGCGCTGGCGGTGCTCGAGAGCGCCCACGTCGACACCTCGACCATCGTGCTCGGCGACGGGGCGGGCGACACCGGCCTCGAAGGACTGGCGGATGCCGCGGCATCCGTCTCCGCCGGCAGCGAGGTGCTGCGGGGCGTGTCGTTCTCGGTCCCGCACGGGGCGCGCGTCGCCCTCGTCGGCCCGTCCGGTGCCGGCAAGAGCACGACCCTCGCGCTGATCGAGCGCTTCTACGACCCGACCGGCGGTGCGATCCTCCTCGACGGCACGGACGTGCGCAGCCTCGACCGCGACGCGCTGCGGGCGCAGCTCGGCTACGTCGAGCAGGACGCCCCGACGCTGGCCGGGACGATCGGCGACAACCTCCGACTCGCCTCGCCCGAGGCATCCGATTCCGAGTGCGAGGCCGTGCTGCGCGCCGTGAACCTCGGCGAGGTGCTCGACCGCAATCCGCTCGGCATCGACGCGCCCGTGGGCGAGTCGGGCGTGATGCTCTCGGGCGGCGAGCGCCAGCGCCTCGCGATCGCGCGGGCGCTGCTGGCCGCTCCCCCGATCCTGCTCCTCGACGAGTCGACGTCGTCGCTCGACGGGCTCAACGAGCAGCGCATGCGCGAGGCGATCGACGCCGTCGCGGCCGGCCGCACGCTCGTCGTGATCGCGCACCGCCTGTCGACCGTCGTCGACAGCGACCACATCGTCGTCATGGAGCTCGGCCGCGTCGTCGGCCAGGGCACGCATTCCGAGCTGGTGCAGACCACGCCGCTCTATCGCGACCTCGCGAAGCACCAGCTGCTGGTCTGATCCTCCTCGCCCCCGCCCGACCGAGTCCCCCTGTTCCGCAGTCGCGTTGTGCGCTCGGCGGGGCCGCGCACCCGCCGGAAGCGACTGCGGAACAGCCCGAGTCGGAGAAGGAACAGGCGCCCGGCCCCTCTGCCAAGAAGAGGGCCGGGCGCCGGTCTGTGTGCGACGGTCGCCGGTCGCAGCCGAGACCGAAGCCCCGGCCCCTCGCACAGGCGGGGCCGAGGCGTCGGAACCGGGTCAGGCGCGCTGCAGGCGGTACCGGAGCGCCGCGAGCTCGGCCCACAGCGGAGCGGGGACGCGGCCGTCGAAGGTGCGGTAGAACTCCTCGGTGAGGTCGGCCTCGTGCAGCCACAGCTGCGGGTCGACCGCGAACAGCTCGTCGAGGTCGGCCTGCGGCACGTCGATGCCGTCGACGTCGAGGTCCTCGGTGCGAGGCAGGCGGCCGATCGGGCTCTCGACGGCGCCGACCTCGCCCTCGATGCGGCGGATGATCCAGTCGATGACGCGCGAGTTGTCGCCGAAGCCCGGCCACAGGAAGCGTCCGTCGGCACCCTTGCGGAACCAGTTCACCTGGAACACGCGCGGTGCGCGGTCGAAGCGCAGCTGCTGGCCGACCTTGAGCCAGTGCCCGAAGTAGTCGGCCATGTTGTAGCCGCAGAACGGGAGCATCGCGAACGGGTCGCGGCGCAGCTCGCCGACTGTGCCCTCCTGGGCCGCCGTCTTCTCCGACGAGATGTTGGAGCCCATGAAGACGCCGTGCGTCCAGTCCGTCGCCTCGACGACGAGCGGCACGTTGGTGGCGCGGCGGCCGCCGAACAGGATCGCGTCGAGCGGCACGCCCTGCGGGGCGTCCCAGTCGTCGGCGATCTGCGGGCACTGTGCCGCGGCGACGGTGAAGCGCGAGTTCGGGTGGG
Organism: Microbacterium sp. Soil_C_42; assembly: GCF_057656735.1. Taxonomy (NCBI): domain Bacteria; kingdom Bacillati; phylum Actinomycetota; class Actinomycetes; order Micrococcales; family Microbacteriaceae; genus Microbacterium; species Microbacterium sp. Soil_C_42. The sequence continues at coordinate 5,376 of NZ_JBDGJU010000009.1, read as the reverse complement.
CGGCGGGACGACCGGATGCCGGCGTCCAGGGGTTGCCCTCCCAGTCGGTGAGCTCTGCCGGCGGCTCGTCGGTGAGGCCCTCCCACCACACGTCGCCGTCGGGGCGCAGCGCGACGTTCGTGAAGATCGTGTTGCCCCACAGCGTCTCGACCGCGGTGACGTTGGTCGACTGACCGGTGCCGGGCGCGACGCCGAAGAAGCCGGCCTCGGGGTTGATGGCCCACAGGCGCCCGTCCTCGCCGGGACGCAGCCACGCGATGTCGTCGCCGAGGGTCTCGACGCGCCACCCCGGGATCGTCGGGCGGAGCATGGCGAGGTTCGTCTTGCCGCACGCCGACGGGAACGCGGCGGCGATGTGGTAGGCGCGACCTGCCGGGTCGATGACGCGGATGAGGAGCATGTGCTCGGCGAGCCAGCCCTCGTCGCGGCCGATCACCGACGCGATGCGCAGCGCGAAGCACTTCTTGGCCAGGATCGCGTTGCCGCCGTAGCCTGAGCCGAACGACCAGACCTCGAGGGTGTCGGGGAAGTGGACGATGTACTTCTCGTCGTTGCACGGCCACGCGACGTCCTGCTGGCCCGGCTGCAGCGGGGCTCCGACCGAATGCACGGTCTTGACCCAGTGGGCGCCGCCCGCGATCTCGCGCAGCACGTCGGTGCCGACGCGCGTCATGATGCCGATCGACGTGACGGCGTAGGCGCTGTCGGTGACCTGCACGCCGACGTGCGACAGCGGGCCGCCGACCGGGCCCATCGAGAAGGGCACGACGTACATCGTGCGGCCCTTCATCGAGCCCTCGAACAGCGGGGTGATGGTGGCGCGGATCTCATCGGGCGCTGCCCAGTTGTTGGTCGGGCCGGCGTCCTCCTCGCGCTCCGAGGCGATGAACGTGCGCGCCTCGGTGCGCGCCACGTCGCTCGGGTGGGAGCGGGCGAGGTACGAGCCCGGGCGCCACTCGGGGTTGAGCTTGATGAGCTTGCCCTCGTCGACCATCTCCCGAAGGAGCATGTCGTTCTCGGCCCGCGAGCCGTCGACCCAGTGGATCCGCGCCGGCTGCGTGAGCGCGGCGATCTCGTCGACCCACGCGCGCAACCCGGCCATGCCCTCGCCCTGAACGGCCGGCAGTTCGCCATACGTCCGGGTCAGAGTGGGACGGGCGGCGGTGGAGCCTTCGGTTCGGGGGAAGATGTCGGCAAGGGCCATGGTGTCGCTCCTCGTTGATGCAGATTCGTGCTCTTCCTCTACTTTCGGGCGTAACAGGCGGCTCTTCCCACGAAATCTGGTGTCAAGAGTTGCAATTCTTTCGCTAGCATCAAGGAATGCCCCCCACGTCACTCGAACTGTCGACCTTGGGCCACCGCATCCGTCATCAGCGTCTCGCCCACGGGTACACGCTCGATGAGCTGGGCGCGCTGGTCGGGGTCGCCGGAAGCCAGCTCAGCCTCATCGAGAACGGCAAGCGCGAGCCGAAGCTGTCGCTGCTGCAGGCGATCGCCTCGACGACGGGCGTCGAGGTGGGCGACCTCCTCTCAGCGGAGCCGCCCAACCGTCGCGCGGCGCTCGAGATCGAGCTCGAGCGCGCGCAGTCGGGGTCGGTCTTCCGCCAGCTCGGCGTCACGCCGATCAAGGTGACCAAGGGCATGTCCGACGACACGATCGAGTCGATCCTGGGCCTGCACCGCGAGCTGCAGCGTCGTGAGCGCGAGGCCATCGCGACGCCCGAGGAGGCGCGCCGCGCCAACACCGAACTGCGCCTCATGATGCGCGAGCGCGACAACTATCTCCCCGACATCGAGAAGCTCGCCGAGAAGCAGCTGAAGTCGGCGGGGCACGTGTCGGGCGCCCTCACACACCGCACCGTCAGCATCATGGCCGAGAAGCTCGGCTTCGAGCTGATCTACGTGAACGACCTGCCCCACTCGACGCGCTCGGTCACCGACCTCGAGCACGGGCGCATCTACCTGCCGCCGGCGTCCATCCCCGGCGGCCATGGCCTCCGGTCGATGGCGCTGCAGGCGATGGCGCACCGCCTGCTCGGCCACAAGCGGCCCACCGACTACGCCGACTTCCTGCAGCAGCGGCTCGAGATCAACTACTACGCCGCGTGCTGCCTGATGCCCGAGACGGCGTCGGTGTCGTTCCTGCAGCAGGCGAAGAAGGATCGCAACCTCGCCGTCGAGGACTTCCGCGACGCGTTCGGCGTGACGCACGAGGCGGCGGGCATGCGCCTGACCAACCTCGCGACGCACCATCTGGGGATCAAACTGCACTTCCTGCGCGTCGACGGGTCGGGGGCGATCTCCCGCGTCTACGAGAACGACGACCTGCCTCTCCCCATGGACGTCACCGGCGCCGTGGACGGCCAGATCGCGTGCCGAAAGTTCTCGGCGCGCGCCGCCTTCTCGGAGCAGAACCGCACCACCGAGCACTACCAGTACACCGACACCCCCGCCGGCACCTACTGGTGCTCGACGCAGACCGGCACCACGGCGGAGGGCGAATTCTCGATCACGGTGGGCGTGCCCTTCGACGACGCGCGGTGGTTCCGCGGACGCGAGACGCAGAAGCGCGCGACCTCGACCTGCCCCGACGAGTCGTGCTGCCGCCGTGTCGCCTCCGGCGTCTCGGAACGCTGGGCAGGCAAGGCCTGGCCGAGCGCGCGCGTGCACATGCAGATGTTCTCGCCGCTCCCCCGCGGCGCCTTCCCCGGCGTCGACGACAACGAGGTGTACGACTTCCTCGACCGCCACGCCTGAGCCCCTGTCTCGGCGCGTGTGCGCGGGCCGTCCCGGCGAGACCCGGGGCTATGCCGTGATGAAGTCGCGGTAGCGGTCGAGCGCGGCGGCGATCTCCGCGTCGGTCGCAGCACCCGGGGTGAACAGCTCGGGCACCGGCGGTTCCGCGTGGCGGCCCACGGCCAGCGAGTGCGTCCACACGCCGACCGCCTCGCCGCGCGCGACGAGGATCGGGCGGACGATGCCGTTCATGCTCGGGCCGATCGCACTCAGGAACTCCGGGGCGCAGGGCACGGTGCGGTCCGCGTACGACAGGTAGTACTCCTCGAACGGCGGCAGTGCCACCACATCGGGGGCCGCGGCGCTGCGCCGCGGCGCTGCGCCGGCGACCACGTACTGCGGCTCGGGTTCGTCGGCGACAAGACGCAGGCGATCGGATGCCGCCTCCGCCGCCGCGCGCGAGACCCCGAGCGGGAGCCCGCTCCACCACGCGAAGTCCCGCGCGCCGGCGGGACCGTGCGAGGCGATGTAGCGGACGAAGAACTCGGCCGTCGGATCGGCCGGGGTCATGGCATCCGTGATCCACTCGTCGGCGAGCACGAAGAACTGCTCGCGGGTCGGTCCCTTCTCCCGTGGCACGACCGGGCCCTGGCACAGCACTGCGCGCAGCGACAGCGCGACGAGCAGGTGGTAGCCCCGTTGCCGGGACGTCGACACCCCTCCCTGCTCCCACACCTCGAACAGCTCCTTGCGCATGAGGCGGTTCCCTCCGCCGAGCGCTGCCCGGGCGAGGCGCTCGGCGCGGTCGGCCTCGTCGGCGTCGATCCCCTCGTTGCGGTGCACGGCCGCCGCCTGGCGGCGCTGGCGCTCTGCGGTCAGCGACAGCACCCACTCCATGTCGGCGGTGGGGATCGTGTGGATCGTCCCGCGCATGGTCCAGGTGCGCACGATCTCGCCGCGGCCGTAGGCGGCGTCCACGTCGCGCACCGTCGTTCGGCCGCGCACGCGCGTCGCAAGCGCCCAGCGCCCGCCCCAGAACTCCTGGCTCTGCGTCGCGAGCATGTGCCGCGCGGCGTCGGCGACCGTCGCCGCGGGGGCGCTCAGGCGGTGCGACCGGAGCCGCTCGGACCGAATGGTCGAGGCATCCACTCGCCCATCATGCCCGTACTCGACTCGCGGCGGAGCGCGGATGCTCCCCGCGCCCTCTCCACGCAACGCTGCGCGCTGCGCGGGACTCCCGGCGTGCGATCAGCTTCCCTAAGCTGACGGGATGAGGGTGAACGACGCGGATCCGCGGCTCTGCCCCACGTGCGGCGACGTGCTGAGCTTCGAGATCCTCGACGATGAGCGGTTCCTGGTCGCCTGGTCGTGCGTGAACTGCGGCCTGATCCGCACGACCGAACCGGTGTAGGAGACCTCGATGGATGAATCGGCGAACGGATCGGACGCGATCTCGGCGGCAGGTTTCCATCGGGCGCCGGGCGTGAACGATTGGCGGGTCACCGGCACGGGGCCGCAGGCCGTCTTCACTGCGACCTCCCTGTCTCACGCCGCCGGGCTCGTCGCCCCGATCGTCGCGGCCGCCGAGCGATTCGGCCTCCGGCCGGACATCGACGTGCGTCCCGAGGGAGTCGTCGTGCGCATCCCGTACGCAGGCCCCGAAGGCATCCCCGCCGCAGCCGTGGACTTCGCCGCCGCCGTGTCGGTGGCCGCCGCCGAGCAGCGCCTGACCCCCGACCCCTCGCGCGCACAGTCGATCGGCATCTACGTCGCTCAGCATTCCGGGACCGACGTGCGCCCCTTCTTCACCGCGGCGCTCGGCTATGAGGACGTGGGCGACACGGATGCCGCGGATCCGATGCGCTGCGGACCGCAACTCGCCTTCAACCCGATCACCGGGGACTCGCCGTCGAGGGGGCGGACGCACGTCGACGTCTTCGTGCCGGCCGACCAGGCCCGGGCCCGCGTCGAGGCCGCCCTCGCGGCCGGCGGGCGACTCGCCGACGACTCGCACGCTCCGGCCTGGTGGTCGCTCGCCTCGCCCGACAACCACGGCGTGGACATCGCGTCGTGGACCGACACGTACGGCTGATCCGCATCGCCGGCACCTCGGTCCTCGCCTGCTTGACGAGAGCGGAGGGCGAAGTGCACCCTGAGCACATGACCCGTGAGCTCGTGGATGAGGATCAAGCCCTCTCCGACGTCGTGGACCGGCTGGAAGGGCGGTTCCCCTCGAGAGATCGTTCCGAGATCGAGCGCGCCGTCGCCGACGCGCACTCGCACTTCGCGCGCGCGAAGGTGCGCGACTTCGTCCCCGTGCTGGTCGAGCGCGAAGCACGCGCCCTTCTCGAGCATCCGATCCCGTAGTCCGCCCGCGCGGGCTGTCTGGCAGAGTGCTGGGGTGCCGTCATCCCAGTCGCTGAGCGAACAAGACCGCCGGATCGTCGCGGCGTGGGCCGCCGACTGCGCCGAACGCGTGCTCCCGCTGTTCGAGGCGGAGGCCCCGGCGGACGACCGCGCGCGCGACGCCATCGAGCGCGCTCGCGCGTTCGCTCGAGGCGAGCTCGGGGCCGCGGGCGAGATCCGGCGCCGATTCGTCGCCGGTCGCGCCGCCCACTCGGCGACCTCCCCTGCGGCGGT
>NZ_JBDGJU010000008.1:141504-146316 GCF_057656735.1 Microbacterium sp. Soil_C_42 | reverse complement strand
GCACCTGCCGCGTCGCCGGCAGCCGCGCGCGCGGCGCCGAGCAGCACCCACCGCTGCACCGGACGCTCGGCCGGGTGGCGTCCCTCGCCGAGGGTGCGCGGCGGGACGAAGCCGGACTCCAGCAGCGAGACCGCATCGGCCGGCGCCGTCTCGAGCATCCGCTCCGCGCGTCGGCACGCGGCGCGGTCGTACGCTGCGATCACGAGACCCTCGCCGCCCTCGAACGGCCGGAAGCGGCGGGTCGTGAGCAGCAGCCACGCCTCGTCGGTGCGCCCGACATCGAGCAGCAGGTTCGCATGGCGCACCGCCAGGTCGTCGCGGGCGTCGAGCAGGACGGCGTGGGCCTCGAGCAGCGAGAGCCGGGTTGCGGCATCCATCCCCCGCCGCACCGCGAGCACGTCGCGCTCGAGAAGCAGCCGCGCGTCCGGGCGCAGAGACAGGGCGTGGGCGAGCGCCGCGTCGGCCGCGGCCTCGTCGTCCTTCACCGCCACGATTGCGATCGCGAGGTTGCGCCACACCACCGGGTCGGTCGAGCCGCCCTCGGCCGCGGAGCGCAGGTGGGCGAGAGCGTCGGCGTGACGGCCGGCGTCGAGCAGCCACATGCCGAGGAGCCCCGCGGCGACGGCGTCGTCCGGGTCGGCGGCGACCGCGGCGACGAGCGCGTCGAAGTGATCGAGGCCGGCCGGGAAGGAGAGCGCCGCCGAGGCGCCGCGCGCCAGGGCGCGCTCGCCGGCCGCCTCACCGGCGCGTCCGGACCGTTCGAGCCAGTGCGCGCGCAGGTAGTGGCGGAGCGGACCCGCGAGACCCGCCGAGGGCGTGCGTTCGACGGCGGCTGCGGTGGCCGCGAGTGCCTCGTCGACGGCGCCGGCCCGCGCGAACTCGGCACCGACTTCGAGTGCCGTGCGGGCATCGCGATCGATCGGCTCGCCCGCGAGCGCACGGGTCGCCGGGTCGAGGGGGTCGGCCGCGAGCAGCCCGGCGACGTGGGCGACGGATGCTGCGACCTCACCGCGGCGGGCGAGTGCCAGGGCTTCGATCCGCCCCGCCTCGGGGATCGGCGCCGCCGAGCGGGCGAGGTCGAGCGCGGCGGCCGTCGATCCCGCGCGCAGGGCGATGCGTGCCCGCGCGAGCATCGCCCCCGGCGCGAACGCCGCGTTCCAGGCGGCCTTCGCCAGGCAGCGATCGGCCGCGTGGTCGTCGCCGAGCCGTTCGTGCACGAGGCCGAGCAGGTAGGCGGCTTCACCGTCGCGCGGGTTGAGGTTGCGCCGGGTGAGCTGCGCGGTGGCCGCCTCGAGCAGATCTCGCGCCGCGAGATATTCGCCGCGGGCGAGGTGCCACGATCCGAGCGCGGTCGCCGCGCGGGAGTCGCCCGGGTCACGTCGCAGCGCCTCGTGCAGGTACGGCACCGGCGAGCGGGTGGGATGGCGGTACTGCAGGAGGTGCACGGCCGTCGCGTACAGCTCGTCGTTGGACGCGATGTCGTCGGGCAGGGGCGGCGCGGTCGCGACCCAGGGCTCGCCCGCGTTCCCGGCTCGCGCCCGCCAGACGACGAGGGTCTCGCCCGCGTGGAACACCAGCGCCTCGAGCCCCGCGGCATCCGCCGCGATGTCCGCGACGGCGGCGAACGGGGCGTCGGGGCCGAGGTCGGCGGTCCAACGCGCGACCGTCGCACCGCCTCGACGCACCTCGATCACCGCCGCCGGGAGCGCCCGCGTCGCGATCGCCGTGATGAGCGTGTCGTCGCCGTCGGCGCGCACGCCGATCGCGGCATCCATCGTCGCCTGCCGCACGGCTCCGGTGGCGTGGATCGGGTACCAGTACTGACGGAACCGCTTGGTCTCGCCGGGGAGCATCCAGCTGAAGTCGGGCTGATTGTCGGTGTAGACGCCGGCCATGAGCTCGACGTACGGGCCGTCGTCGTCGGTGAGCTGGTCATCCCATGCCCGCCCGATCGGGCCGTCGCCCCACGTCCACTGCTTCTTGCCGGGAGAGATCGCTCGGTCTGCCCAGTGCACGAAACCGGCATCGGCCGCGTGGTCGTAGCCGCCGAAGAACGCGTCGTCGGTGTCGGTGATCATGTACGACGTCGGCACCGGGATGTTGCTGTAGACGTCGATGCGGTCGGCGTCCGCACGCTCCGCTGCGAGTGCCGGGTAGTCGACGCCGTAGTAGGGGCGGTCGGCGCGCGGGAACGCGGAGATCGCCCGGCGCGCGTGGTCGGCGACGAACGCGACGTCGTCGGGGAAGAACGACTGATACCTCTCGTGCGCACGCGCCGCGACGTTGGCCCACCACAGGAACGTCTGCGGGACATCGGTGCGGTTGTGCAGTGCCGCCTCCAGCTCGATCAGCGACGATCCCGGCCGCAGCCTCACGCCGTGCACCCCGCGCATGCGCTGCAGCGGGTCGAGGTCGCTGTGCCATACGACGACGGCGCCGTCTGCCTCCCGCTCGATGCGGGTGTCCACCGGGAGGAACGTCGCGGGCCGATGGTGCTGCGGCCAGTTGAACTCGACGCCGCCCGAGATCCACGGGCCGGCGAGCCCCACGAGCGCGGGCTTGATGACGTTGTTGCGGTAGAAGAAGTCGTAGCCCGCCACTTTGTCGTAGCCGATGTGGATGCGGCCGCCGATCTCGGGCAGGAGCGCGAGGCGCACGTAGGCGTTCTCCAGGTGGATGGCCTGCCACTGCCGCGGCGCCTTCTCGTGCGCGACGCTGTCGATCATCGGCAGCGGATACACCTTGCCGCTGGACCCCTGGTACACGCGGCGATCGAGGAAGAGCGGGTAGGGGTCCGGCTCGCCCGGCTCGTACGTGTCGATCCAGAGGGGCTCGCTCCAGCACGCGACTCCGCCCGCCGCGAGGATCGCGGCCTGATCGGCGGGAGCTGCGGGGAGCTCGATGCGGCTCCGGGTGTCGGCGTCGGTCACCCGGCAAAGCTACGCGCGCGGGGGCCTATGCGACCATGGCGGATCGTGGCGGTGACCTGGACGATCCAACGGTCATTCGTGACAGGATGCCGGAGTGGAGCGCGCGGAGGGTTTCGAGCGGGAGCGGCTGAGCGTCGTCCCTCGTCCTCTCGTCGACGCCGCACTCGAGCGGCCGGTCACACGGCGCATGCTGGTGACGGATGCCGGGTACTTCCCGCGCGCGAGACACCACGGGCGACATCGCCCCGGTGGGGCGGCGGAGACGATCGTGATCGTGTGCGTCGCCGGGTCGGGGTGGGTGGAAGCGGAGGGCGTCCGCACGCGCGTGGGGAGTTCGACGGCGATCGTCATCCCCGGCGGTGTGGCCCACTCGTACGGTGCGGATGCGACCGATCCCTGGACGATCTGGTGGTGCCACGTGCGCGGGACCGACGTGCTCGAGCTCACCGAGGCGGCCGGTGCCCGTCCCGGCCGGGTGACGCTGTCACTGCGCCAGGTCGAGCGCGTCACCGCCCTGCTCGACGAGATCTCGGTGTCGCTCGCTCTCCAGCCGACGCCGGCGCGTCTCATCGCGACGTCGGGACTGGCGTGGCGCCTGTTCACCCAGCTCGTCGCCGATCGGGCTCTTCCGAGCGAGGGAGCGCCCGTCGAGCGGGCGATGCGCTATCTCGAGGAGCGTGTCGACGGGCGCGTGCAGGTCGCGGAGCTCGCCGCCATGGTCGGGGTGTCGCCGTCGCACCTCGCCGCGCTGTTCCGCCAGGCCACCGGCGGCGGTGTGCACGCGCACCACCAGTCCCTGAAGATGGCGCGTGCCCGGGCGCTGCTCGACACGACCGATCTGCCGGTCGCCGAGGTCGGGCGCCGGGTCGGGCTCGACGACCCGTTCTACTTCTCGCGGCAGTTCCGCCGCACGCACGGCATGAGTCCGCGGGCCTACCGCGAGCAGCACAAGGGCTGACGGGTGTCGCGGCCGGGCCGGCCGTCGGGGCGGGTCGGGATCAGTCGCGCTTGCCCCGCCCGCGCCACCACTGCCAGATGATGACGGTCAGCGTGCCCAGCGTGATGAGGGCTGCGGTCAGCAGGAGCAGCGTCTGCTCGGTCTCGGAGATCACGGGCGCCTGCCTTCCGCGGCATCCGCCACGATCTTCGCGACGCGCGCGGCGCGGGTGTCGGGGCGCCGTGCCATGTCGACGTGCGAGATGCCCAGCTTGCGGCTCGACGGCGGGAACGCGTCCCACGCGGTGCGCGCAGCGGGCGCGGCGTCGAGCGCGGCGGCGAGGTCGTCGGGCTCGCGCAGCGCCTCGGCGTTGTCGAGCACCGTCCACGCGCCGTTCGCCTTGGCGACCTCGACCGCCCGATAGCCCGCCTCGGTGATCAGGCCGGCCTGTTCGAGCTGGATGAGCCGCGCCTTGTTCGTCGCCGCCCAGCCGCTCGTCGCGCGCCGCGGCGCGAACCACAGGCCGCCGCGCTCGTCATCGAACGAGCGCACCGGTCCATCGATCCACCCGAAGCAGAGGGCTTGCAGGATCGCGTCCTCGTACCCGATGACCTCGAGGTCCGAGCCCGGTCGCGCCCGCACGAGCCACGCGCCCTTGGAGGTGCGATGGTTGGCGTCGAGCCACGCGCGCCAGGCCGCAGCATCCGTCACTTCCACCATCTCGCCGTCGTCGAGCGCACCCATGCCGCGACCCTACCGGGAGCCGGCGACGTCGCGCCCGGCGACCTCGCGCACCGTGTCGGCGAGCCGATGTGGGCATGCGGCACGCGTCCAACCGAGAGCGCGTCCGTGCGCTGCACGACGTCGCCGCCGTGATCGGTGCGACGCCGCACCCGACGCAGGCCCCGGGCGCAGCATCCGTTCTCCTCATTTGAGGTCGTGGGC
>NZ_JBDGJU010000008.1:86116-141406 GCF_057656735.1 Microbacterium sp. Soil_C_42 | reverse complement strand
GCCGAGGTGAGGGTCGGGTGCGGCGTTTCGGTCCGCATCTCGGCTCTGGTCCTCAAATGAGGATCGGGGTGTGCGCTGGGGAGGCCGGGGGCGCACGACCGGATCGGGGCCGATCGCGCGGGAGTGCAGCATCCGTTCTCCTCATTTGAGGTCGTGGGCCGAGGTGAGGGTCGGGTGCGGCGTTTCGGTCCGCATCTCGGCTCTGGTCCTCAAATGAGGATCGGGGTGTGCGCTCGGGAGGCCGGGGCGCACGACTGAATCGGGGCCGGACGCGCGGGAGTGCAGCATCCGTTCTCCTCATTTGAGGATGTGGGCCGAGGTGAGGGTCGGGTGCGGCGTATCGGTCCGCATCTCGGCTCTGATCCTCAAATGAGGAGCAGAGGCCTGCGGGGGGGGGCGGGGCGGGGCGGGGCGGGGCGGGCGCTGCGGAAGCCCGCCTCGCCTTCGGGGGAGCGGATGCCTCGGGCCGAGGCATCCGTGTTCCCGCGCTACAGCAGCTCGGGGTCTTCGGACTCGACGGGCTCGTGGTCGAGGAGGTCGGCGACCGAGTCCAGCACCTCGTCGGGGCGGAAGGGATAGCGGGCGATCTCGGCGGCGTCGCTGATGCCTGTCAGGACGAGCACGGTGTGCAGGCCTGCCTCGATGCCGGCGACGACATCGGTGTCCATGCGGTCGCCGATCATGCCGGTGTTCTCGGAGTGCGCGCCGATGCGATTCAGAGCCGAGCGGAACATCATCGGGTTCGGCTTGCCGACGACGTAGGGCTCCATGCCGGTCGCCTTCGTGATGAGCGCCGAGATCGCGCCGGTCGCCGGCAGCACGCCCTCGGTCGAGGGGCCGGTCGCGTCGGGGTTGGTCGCGATGAAGCGGGCACCGGCGTTGATGAAGCGGATCGCCTTGGTGATCGCCTCGAACGAGTAGTTGCGGGTCTCGCCGACGACGACGTAGTCGGGATCGGTCTCGGTCATGATGAAGCCCGCCTCGTGGAGGGCTGTCGTGAGGCCCGCCTCGCCGATGACGAACGCCGAGCCGCCGGGCATCTGCGACTTGAGGAAATCGGCGGTGGCCAGGGCCGAGGTCCAGATCGACTCCTCCGGCACGACGAGGCCGGAGGCCCGCAGCCGGGCCGACAGATCGCGGGGCGTGAAGATCGAGTTGTTGGTGAGCACGAGGAACGGCACACCCTGATCGGTCCACTGCTCCAGCAGATCCGATGCCCCGGGGATGGGGGTGTTCTCGTGCACCAGCACGCCGTCCATGTCGGTGAGCCAGCATTCGATGTCCGCGCGGGTCCGCATGCGTCCAGACTAGGCGGCGCGCAGGCGTAGGGTCGTTCCCGTGACGTGGGACCCCCGGACCCTCCCAGACCTTTCCGGACGCGTGTACCTCGTGACCGGATCCAACGCCGGCCTCGGTTACTTCGCCTCCGAGCAGCTCGTGCGCGCCGGTGCGCACGTGCTGATGTCGGCGCGCCATCCGAACCGGCTCTCGGCCGCGCGTGCGGCGATCCGCCGCCGGGTGCCGGAGGCCGCACCCGACGCGACCGAGCCGCTCATCCTCGACACCTCGAATCTGGCCTCGGTGCGCTCCGCCGCCGCGAGCGTGCGGGGCAGGGGCTCCCTCGACGGCGTGCTGCTCAACGCCGGGATCGTCCACGCGCCGAAGTCCCGCGAGACCACGATCGACGGGCATGAGGTCGTGTTCGCGACCAACGCCCTCGGCCACTACGCGCTCGCCGGAGAGCTCCTGCCGGCTCTCGCCGAGGCCCACGGGCGCATGGTGTGGGTGGGGAGCATGTCGACCTCGCTCACGCCGTACGACCCGGTCGACCCGCAGCTCGTCGACGACTACACGGCCTGGCGCGCGTACGTGCAGTCGAAGGTCGCGACGACGGCGCTCGGGTTCGAGGCCGACCGGCGCCTGCGCGCGGCCGGCATCCCGGTCGTGAGCGTCGTCGCGCACCCGGGCTACTCGACGGGCGGCCGCACCCCCGGCATCGTCGGCGTCAACGAGCCTTCGCGCGCCAAGCGCTTCCGCGACAATCTGCAGGCGGCGATGGCGCAGTCGAAGGAGCACGGCGCCTGGCCGCTCGTGCGGGCCCTGACCGACCCCGGCATCGAGGGCGGCGAGTTCTGGGGCCCGCGCACCGGCTCGCGCGGCGAGCCCCGCAGGCAGACCGCCTCGAAGATCACCCGCGACCCGGTCGTCGCCGCGCGCCTCTGGGACGTCGCCGAGACGGCGACCGGCGTGCGCTGGCCGTTCGAGGTGACGGCGCGCCGCTGACCCGGCGCGCACCGCATCGGAGGCTCTGGGCGACACGCCGGCGCGCAGCATCCCGTCCCCGGCGTGTCGTCGTGAATCTCCGATCCTGTGCCGGGACACGCTGGACGCGACCCGGCCGAGGCTCGGGTCAGGCGCTGAGCCAGACGGCGTCGGCAGCGGCGTCGGGAAGCGACACCGACGCGGTCCCGATGCCCTCACCCATCGTCAAACGCAGGGCCGCAGCATCCGTCACCGTCACGGTCGCGCCGACGGCCACGCCGGCCGACTCGACGGCTCGCAGCAGCTCGGGGTCGCGGTCACTCACGCGCAGCACGCGGCCCACGTGCCCGACCGGCGCGGCAGCCAGCAGCACGAAGGGTTCGCGGTGGACCTGGCCCGCGGCATCCGGGATCGCGTCACCGTGCGGGTCGAAGCGCGGCCTGCCGAGCCGCTCGTCGATGCCCTCGAGCAGCCGGTCGCTGATCGCGTGCTCGAGCACCTCGGCCTCGTCGTGCACCTCGTCCCACGCGTAGCCGAACTCACCCACGAGCCACGTCTCGATGAGGCGGTGACGGCGGATGATCGCCGCCGCGCGGAGCTCGCCCGCCTCGGAGAGCGCGATGGGCCCGTACGGGCGATGCGTGACGAGACCCTGGGCGGCGAGCTTCTGGACCATCTCGGTGACGCTCGACGGCGCGAGGCCGAGCTCTGCGGCCAGCTGCGACGGCGTGATGCGGTCGTCCTGCCACTCGGTGTGGTGGTAGATCGTCTTCAGGTAGTCGTCGATCGCAGGGGAGGCCACCGTTTCAGGGTACCGGGCGGCCTTTCACGCGCCCGTCAGCACCAGGTACAGCAGCACGCCGTTGAGGGTGATGAGGAACACGGATGCTGCGATCCCCGCGATCGTCGTCCACACGCGGTTGCGGTAGCCGCCGAGCACCTCGCGGTTGGCGGTGAGCGCGACCAGGGGGATGAGCGCGAACGGGATGCCGAACGACAGCACCACCTGGCTCAGCACGAGGGCGACCGTCGGGTCGAAGCCGATCGCGAGGATCGCGAGTGCGGGGATCAGCGTGACCAGCCGGCGGGCGAGCAGCGGCACGCGGATGTGCAGCAGGCCGTGCATGATCTCGGCGCCGGCGTAAGCGCCGACCGACGTGCTGGCCAGGCCGCTGGCCAGAAGCCCGACGGCGAACAGCGTCGCGACCAGCGGCCCGAGACCCGCGTACAGCGCGGCGTACGCGCCTTCGAGCGAGTCGGTGCCGGGGACGCCGGCCAGATTCGCCGCCGCGAGCAGCAGGATGCAGAGGTTCACGGTGCCCGCGATCAGCATCGCGATGGTGACATCCCATTTGGTCGCGCGCAGCAGGCGACGGGTGGGGATGCCGCGCAGCTCGGCCAGCGTCGGGTCTGCCGGGGCCCCGATCGGGGCACCGGCAGCGCGGGAGCCGCGCGGCATCAGTCGGTCGCCGCCGAGCGCCGCGCCGGCCGGCGCCGGCGCGAAGCGGTCGCGCGCCAAGGCGCTGTGCGCGTAGATGGCGTGCGGCATGATCGTGGCGCCGAGGATCGACGCCGCCAGCAGCACCGAGTCGGCGCCTTCGAAGCGCGGCACCAGGCCCGCCACCACGCTCGCGCCGTCGGGCGGGGCGACGAACACGCCGAACGAGAACCCGATCGCGATGATGGCGAGCAGGCCGATCACGACGAACTCGAACGTGCGCGGACCCCGCCGCGACTGGATGAGCAGGAGCGCGATCGACACCGCGCCGGTGATCGCGCCGCCCCACAGCAGCGGGACGCCGAAGAGGAGGTTGAGAGCCACGGCTCCGCCGATCACCTCGGCGATGTCGGTGGCCATCGCGACGAGCTCGGCCTGCAGCCAGTACGCGCGGCGGCCCCAGCGGTTGCCGATGCGGTGACCGAGGGTCTCGGGGAGGCTGCGGCCGGTGACGATGCCGAGCTTGGCCGACAGGTACTGGATGAGCCAGGCCATCACGTTGCCGAGCACCACGACCCATACCAGCAGGTACCCGTACCGGGCGCCCGCCGTCATGTTGCTCGCGACGTTTCCGGGGTCGAGGTACGCCACCCCCGCCACGAGCGCCGGGCCGATCAGCCATGCAAGGCGCGGCATCGACAGGCGTCGGCTCGCGGGGGGCGTCGGCGCGCTGACATCCTCGGCAGTTTTCGGCATACCGAAAACGTACCCTGTTTTCGGTACACCGAAAAGACTGCGACGGCACGGTCGGCCGCCGGAACGAGGGCACTCGGCGGAGACCGGGGACGCTGTCCCGCGCCTCGGTGAGAGTCCCGTTCCGGGAGGCGGGTCAGTCGCGGCGCAGGCGGCGCAGCCGCCAGACGTTGCCGCGCTCGGTCTCGTGGACGAGTTCGTCGAGGGTGGCGAGGGCGATCGCGAGGCCTCGTCCGGACTCGGCGTCGGACCCGGGCATCGAGACCGAGCCGAGGTCGATGAGGGCCGGCTCTGCGGTGTCGGTGAAGACCGCCGAGAGCGCGTCGGCGTCGGCCTCGAGCTCGACCGTCACGCGGACGGGCTCGCGCGCGAGCGCGTGCTCGGCGACATTCGTGGCGACTTCGCTGACCGCGAGGCGGAACAGCATCGCGTCCTCGTCGCCGACGTCCGGGAAGCGGCGGAGCAGCTCGTCGAAGGCATCGTGCACGCGGTCGACGAGCGTGTCGTCGGCCACGCCTTCGAGGCGGATCGTCGGCTCAGTCGCCATCGAACGCCGACTCCGGCGTCGGGTGATCGCGCAGCACGCGGTCGAGGTTGGTGAGCTTGAGCACGCGGCGCACCGGCTCAGTGGCGGCGGCGATGCGCAGGTCGCCGCCGGCGAGCCGGGCCGACTTGAGGCCGCCGATGAGCGCGCCCAGCCCGGACGAGTCGACGAACTCGGTGCCCGACAGGTCGACCACGATGCGCGTGCTGCCCCCGCCCACGAGGTCGTCCACCGCCTTCTTGAGCCGGGGCACGGAGGTCGCGGTCAGCCGGCCCTCGGGCCGGACGACGGCGAACGCCTCGCCGGGTGTCACGATCAGATTCACGCTGCCTCCTCGGGCTCGGGGGCGGGCCGCGCGGGCCCGCGGTACAGGGCGGCCTGGACGATGACGCTCAGCACGGCCAGGTCGTAGATCACCCACACCGTGTTGACGAGCGTGCCCGTGCCGTCGGCGGTTCCGACCGCCAGGCGTGCGAGGCCGAGCACGAGCGCGAGCGCGAGCACGACGATCGCCGTCAGCTGCGGCCAGATCTCGCGCCACGGCGGGCCGGACTCGTCGCGGCCGTCCTTCTTGGTGACGGCGAAGCCGAGAGGGCGTTTCAGCACGACGTTCGAGAA
This sequence comes from Microbacterium sp. Soil_C_42, assembly GCF_057656735.1. NCBI lineage: Bacteria > Bacillati > Actinomycetota > Actinomycetes > Micrococcales > Microbacteriaceae > Microbacterium > Microbacterium sp. Soil_C_42. The sequence continues at coordinate 135,791 of NZ_JBDGJU010000008.1, read as the reverse complement.
CGCCGACGTGCATGCCTTGATCCACACCGGGAAGAGCGCCAGCGCGTACTGCTGGCCGCGCCACGTCTTGATGCCCTTCGCCACGACGAGGAACAGGATCTGGTTGACGACGAAGTACGGCAGGAAGCGCGCGAAGAAGTCGACGCTCCACGCGGTGACCGGCATCACCCCGAAGACGAGGAAGATGACCGGGGCCGCGAGATAGACGATCGCCGTGAATCCCGACAGGTAGCTCCACATCGTCGCGAAGTACATCAGCCGCTGACCCGCTGAGAGGCCCTTCTTCGCGAGCGGGTTGTCGCGCAGCATCACCTGGAGGGTGCCCTGCGCCCAGCGCAGTCGCTGCGTGAGCATCGTGCGGAGGTCCTCCGGGGCGAGCCCGTGCGCCAGGATCTCGTGGTGGTAGACGCTCTTCCAGCCGAGCGAGTGCAGCTGCATCGCCGTCGCCATGTCCTCGGTGACCGAGATCGTGGCCATCGGCTGCACAGGCTGCGCCTCGTCGGGGCGATCCACGCGGAGCGCCTCGAGCAGTGCCGACACCGAGTCGATGGCCCCGAGCGGCGACAGCTCGCGCGCGGCGAGGGCGTCCAGCCCCGCGTCGTCGATGACGATCGCGTCGAGCTCGGCGTCGCGCTGGACCGGCAGCTCGCCGATCGACGCGAGGTCGGCGCGCATGCGCGACAGGTCGCCGCGCACCAGCTCCCGCGAGGCCGTGTCGACGGCGGACTGCACGCGGTAGGTGACATCCGCGATCGGCTCGCCCTCGTCGAGCCGGGCGCGCGCCTGCGTGACCTCGCTGCGCAGCACCCGCAGCTGCTGACGCACGGCGGGATCGGCGTCGCGGTCGCGCGCCGCGTGGGCGAGCAGCGACTCGGAGGCTTTCAGGGTGCGCGCCGTGGACTGCTCGAGGCTGCGGACGTACCCGACGATGCCCAGCTGCATGAGCGCGTCGCGGCGCAGCACGGCGTTCGAGCCGCAGAAGAACGCGGCGTTCCAGCCGTCCTTGCCCTGCTGGATGGGGCCGTAGAACAGCGGCGCCTGACTGCCCAGCGGATCCGCGTCGTCGACGTTCACGAACCACTGCGGGGTCTGGACGAGGGCGACCTCGGGATCGTCGGCGAAGTAGCCGAGGGTGCGGTGGAGGATGAGCGGATCGGGCACCTGGTCGGCGTCGAGGATCAGGAGGAACTCGCCCTCCGTCTGGAAGAGCGCGTTGTTGAGGTTGCCGGCCTTCGCGTGCCGCGGCTTGCCGGCCCAGTCGGCGGAGCGCGTGATGTAGCCGACGCCGAGCCGGCGGGCCGCGGCGGCCATGTCGGGTCGCGCACCGTCGTCGAGGATCCACGTCTCGTGCGGGTAGGCGATGGACTTCGCAGCCCGGGCGGTCGCGATCACCATGTCGACGGGCTCGTTGTAGGTCGTGATGAGCACGTCGACCGTGCCCTCAGGAGGCGAGGCCGGGGCCGGGCGCTCGCGGGCGCGCCACATCGTCGCCGAGAACAGGAAGGTGTCGATGAGGCTGTAGGTCTCGGCGATCACCAGCGGCACCGCGATCCACCACGCCGCCCAGTTCACCGAGTCGAGCCAGCGCCAGACGATGTAGTTGACGCCGAGCAGCACCGACAGCAGCGCCAGGATGCGGATCCAGACGAAGCGTGCGGTCACGCATCCCTCCTCACGACGAGCACCGTGACGTCGTCGGGCGCGCCGCGCCGCGCGGCGAGGGCCGTCGCCTCCTGCACGGCCCCGGCGGGGCCGAGATCGCGCAGCGTGTCGTGCACGTGACCGAACGGGTCGTCGGCGTCGAGCACGTCGAGCAGGCCGTCGCTGCAGACCATGAACACGTCACCCGGATCGAGCTGCGCCGCCGACGCGGTGCGGGTCTCGTCGAATCCCATGCCCAGCGGCAGGCCCGTCGACCTCAGCGGCTCCCATGTCCCTCCGGCGCGCAGCACGAACGCGAGGCTGTGTCCCGCGTCGACGAAGGCCATCGTGCCGGACGCGATGTCGATGTCGGCGGCGACGGCGGTCACGAAGATGTTCGAGCCGCCGATGTCGTCCTCGAGCATGCGGTCGATCTCGCTCACCGCCTGGGTGAGCGGGCGCTCCGGGGCGGTGCGCAGCGAGGCCCGCACGGCGGAGGCGATGATCGCGGGCCCCGCGCCCTTGCCCATGACGTCGGCGAGGGCGACCCGCAGCCGCCCGTCCACGACCTGCCAGTCGTAGACGTCGCCGAGCAGATTCCCCGCCGGGGCCGCCGCGGCGGCGAGCGTGTAGCCCGGAACCTCGGGCGTGCGCCCAGGGAGCATGGCGCGCTGCACGACGGACGCGTAGTCCAGCTCGCCCCTGTCCGTGATCTCGGCCTGCACCCACAGGGCGAGTTCGCGCAGCAGCTGTCTGCCGCGATCGTCGAGGGTGCGCGGCTCGGTGTCGACGATGCACAGCGTGCCGACCTGCTCTCCGCCGGGCGCGCGCAGCGGATGCCCGGCGTAGAAGCGCAGGTGCGGATCGCCGACCACGAACGGGTTCTCGGCGAACGTGACGTCGGTGGCGGCATCCTCGATCACCAGCGTCCCCTCCTGCCGGATCGTGAGATCGCAGAAGGAGTCGGCGCGCGGAGCCTCGTGCCCGCCGAGACCGATCTGCGCCTTGCGGAACTGCCGGTCGCCGTCCATGAGCGTGACGCTCACCATGGGGACGCCGAACATCTCCTGAGCCAGCCGGGCGACGCGGTCGACGCGTTCATCCGGTGGCGTGTCCAACACCCCGAGTGCTTCGATGGCGCGCTGACGCCTCTGATCGTCGAACAACTGGCCCCCCGGTCGTACGGTCTTTCCCAGTATGACCGGCGTGCGCTTTCCGAGTCGAGCCGAACCACGCAGTGAGACGAGACCGGTCGGCGACGCAGGCCGCGCCCCTGATCGCCGAGAAGGGTTCGCCCTTCAGGATGGATGCGGCGTGACCGCACCGTGACGCTCGTTGCGGGCGTCCGGTCCTGCGTCACGCACCGCCGCGCGGGATAGCCTGGGCCGGTGAACCCGCCCGAGCAGAGCGCCGAGACCGCCGAGCCGACGCTGCCGGTCGGCGTGGGGCCGTGGCCGGGGGGTCCCGACGCGTGGCCCGACGATCCGCGGTACGACCGGGAGCTGCTCGCGAACGGCGACGCCCGCAATGTCGTCGACCCCTATCGGTACTGGACGATGGACGCCATCGTCGCCGACCTCGACACGCGCCGCCATGCGTTCCACGTCGCGATCGAGAACTGGCAGCACGACATGAACATCGGCTCGATCGTGCGCAGCGCCAATGCGTTCCTCGCCGCCGAGGTGCACATCATCGGCAAGCGGCGCTGGAACCGCCGCGGAGCCATGGTGACCGACCGCTACCAGCACGTGCGCCATCACGAGACCGTCGAGGCGTTCACCGCGTGGGCGGATGCCGCGTCCCTGCCCGTCATCGCGATCGACAACGTCGAGGGGTCCCTGCCGCTGCCGGCCGCCGACCTGCCCCAGGCGTGCGTGCTGCTGTTCGGCCAGGAAGGACCCGGGCTGTCGCCGGAGGCGCTGGCGGCAGCATCCGGAACCGTCCAGATCGAGCAGTACGGCTCGACCCGCTCGATCAACGCGAGTGCCGCCGCCGCGGTCGTCATGTACGAGTGGTGCCGCCGCTGGGCGTGAGCCCGGGCGTCAGGCGGGAGACGCCGTCAGCGCGGAGACGGGCTGAGACGCGCTCGTCGCGACGTGTCGGCGCGGCGTGAACGCGAAGCGCGCGAGGTCCGCCACGACGCCCGCTGCCCGCGAACGCGACGGCATGAAGCGGAGGAAGAATCCGAGGCGCAGGATCCACGCGACCGCGCCGGTGAACGGCACCCCGTACAGCTCCGAGATGCCGCGGCCGAAGCCGAACGACGCCGCGCGACCGAGTCCGCGGTAGGTGAAGCGCCCCGCCGTCCGTCCGCTCAGCCGCCCGGCGATCGCGCGGCCGATGTGGTCGCCGCCTTTCATCGCCCACAGCGCGTTGGCGGGCACGGGCTCGCCCGTGACGGGATGCGCGACCCGCGCGCCGTCGCCGGCCGCCCATACGCCGTACCGGACCGCGAGCGTCGGCTGCGTGCGCAGGCGACCGCGTTCGTCGCGCCAGGGGTCGAGCCCGGCGATGCGCACGGGACGCTGGCCGGTCGTGGCGACGACCGTCGCCGTCGCGAGCGACGAGCCGTCGGAGAACTGCGCCGCGGTCGGCGTGACCTCGGTGAGCCGAACGCCGGTCACCACCCGCACTCCGAGTCGTTCGAGTTCCCGCGCGGCGCGGGCCGCCAGCCGTGGCTGATCGGACCACTCGCCGACGAGGCGAATGCCTGAGTGCACGAGGGTGACGGGGTGTCCGCGGTCGGCGATGGCCGCCGCCAGCTCGACGCCCGCGATCCCGCCGCCGGCGACGACGACCGGCGATCCGGGAACACCCGCGAGGTGGTCCGCGAGCTCGGCGATCTCGTCCGGGCCGCGCAGGGCGTAGCCGTGCTCGGCGAGCCCGGGGACCTCGGCGGCCGGCTCTCTCGCTCCGGTGCCGACGACGAGATGGTCGTAGGCCAGGGTCTCGACCTCGCCGTCGTCGCGGCGCCGGTACGACACCGACTGGCCCGCCGCGTCGATGCGCACCGCGCGGCCCTCGATGATCCGCGCGAGCGGCATCGCCTCGGCCAGCGGCGTGGCCACGCGGTCGCGGTCGATCATCCCCGCCAGCAGTTCGCCGGTGAAGCCGTGGAAGCGGTGCGCGGTGTCGGCCGAGACGACCACGATCTCGAGGTCGCCGCGCCGCAGGCGCCGCCCCGCATGACGCGCGAGGGTCGCGTAGGCGTGGAGGGTGACGTAGCCCCCGCCCAGCAGCACCACGCGGGTCATGCGATCACCGTCGCGCGTCGCTCGAGCACCACCGGTGCGCCGAAGCTCGTGGGAGCGGCCGCGCGGAAGCCGAGGTCTGCGAGTCGGGAGGCCCGAGCGCGGATGTCGTCGATCTGCTCGAGCGTGGGGTTGCCGATCGAGAAGTGGCCGCGGTGGCCGGTGAGGGCGAGGATCGCCGTCTCGGCGAAGCAGGCGTACGAGCGGCCATCGGGCAGGCCGATCTCTCCGCCCGTGAGCCGCAGGCTCGGGATCGAGACGATGCCGCCGTCGACGACGAGCACGTCCGGCCGTGCGGTGGCGAGGGCGGGCGACGTGTTGCGCGGCTGGGTCGCGTCGAGCACGATCGCGCCGGACGCGAGATGGTCGGGGCCGAGGATCGTGTCGGCCGAGGCGGTGAGGAGCACGACCAGGTCGGCGCCCTGGACCGCATCGATCGAGCGCGCGACCGTCACGTCGACGTCGCCGGCGACCGACGCCGCGAGCGCTTCCAGGCGCGGTGCGGTGCGGGCGATCAGCGTCAGACGTGCTCCCGCGGGGTCGCGGGCGAGCAGCCTGGTGACCGCGCTGCCCACGCTGCCGCTGGCGCCCACGATCGCGATGTGCGCAGGCGTGGCGCGCGCCGAGACCTGGGGGAGCAGCATCCGGATCTGGTCCTCGACGATCGCCGCCGTGAACGCGTTGCCGTTCGTGACCCCGATGTCGGAGCGTCCGCGCAGGGTGGCTCCGCCCGCCGTCACCGTCGCGGTGAGCGCGCCGAGTCCCACGACGTCTGCGCCGAGTGCCGCGCCGCGGTCGACCGCGCGGGTCACGCGCCGCCGGCCGCCGTCGACGTCGGAGAGCAGATGGCGGGCGCCGAAGGGAACCAGCACGACGTGGCCGACGCGCTCGCCGCCGATCTGCACGCCGGCCATCGTGATCGGCGGCAGCGGCAGGCGCCGCAGGGCGGCGTCGTAGACGGACTCCGGCACCAGAGCCAGCGGCCGCCATGCGCGAGCGAGGTCCTCGCGCAGACGCGCACGAGGGTGGACGGTGAACGCGAATGTTCCGGTGCCGGACACAGGAGGCTCCTTCCGGCGACCGCGGATGGACGCCATGTGACTCAGGAGCGGTCGGCGGCGGGCGTGATACGTCGGTGCACGGAACCGGTCGTCAGGCCTCGACGGACAGCCAGGCCGAACCGCGCACGCGCCAGCCGAGGGTGACCAGCCGGGCGAGCATGTAGACGCCGAAGAACGCGACGGCGAGCCACGCGAGCCCGGCCGCCCCGACGGGATGCAGCCACGCGACGAGCGCGAGCGCGGGGACGAAGGGCACGAGGTTCAGCACCCCGACGATCGCGAGGTACTTCGCGTCGCCGGCGCCGATGAGCACGCCGTCGAGCACGAACACGACTCCGCACACCGGCTGGGCGATCGCGAGCACGATGAGCGCGGGCTGGACGAGGGTGGCGATGCCGGCGTCGCCCGTGAAGGCCAGCCCGATGACGCCCGACAGCGCCCCGATGATCGCACCCGTGATCACGCCGAACCACGCGCCCCAGGCGACGGTGCGGCCGAGCACGCGGCGAACGAGAGGCGTGTCCTCGGCGCCGAGGCCCTTGCCGATGAGCGCCTGCGCGGCGATCGCGAGCGCATCGAGCGCGAAGGCGGCCGTCGAGAAGATCGTGAAGGCGACCTGCCAGCCGGCGAGCTCGACCGTGCCGAGCCCGGTCGCGACGGCGACCGTCGCCAGCAGTGCGAACCGCAGCGACACGGTCCGCAGGAACAGCCAGCCGCCGGAACGTGCAGAGCCGCGCACGCCCTCGCGCTGAGGGCGGATGGATGCCTCGTGCCGCCGCGCCAGCCGCCCGACGACGACCGCGTACGCGGCGACCATGCCCCACTGCGCGACGACGGTGCCGATCGCGGAGCCCGCGATGCCCCACCCGAAGCCGTAGATGAAGAGCCAGTTGAGCAGTGCGTTCGCGGCGAAGCCGAGCCCGGCGATCCACAGCGGCGTCACGGTGTCCTGCATGCCGCGCAGCAGACCGGTCGCGGCGAACACGACGAGCATCGCGGGAAGACCCCACATCGAGATGCCGAGGTAGATCTCGGCCTGCTGGGCGACCTCCGGCGTCGCGCCGAACAGACCGACGAGCAGCGGCGTCGCGACGTAGCCGCCGAGCGCGAGCACCGCTCCGATGCCGAGCGCGAGCCAGATGCCGTCGATGCCGACCGACACCGCACGGGACGGGTCGCCGGCGCCGAACCGGCGCGCGACGGCGGGCGTCGTCGAGTAGGCGAGGAACACCATGAGCCCGACGATCGTCTGCAGCACGGCAGACGCGATGCCGAGCCCGGCGAGCGGCTCGACGCCGAGATGGCCGACGAGCGCCGAGTCGACGATGAGGAACAGCGGCTCTGCGATCAGGGCCCCGAGCGCCGGCACCGCGAGCCGCAGGATGTCGCGGTTCAGGGTGTCGGTCGTCACCCTGAGAGCCTATGAGGCGCCGCCGACGCCGGGGCGCAGCATCCGTCGATCCTCAATTGAGGACGAGACCCGAGATGCGGAGCCGAAAGGGGCTTCGGGCTCCGCATCCGGGCCATATCCCTCATCTGAGGACGAGACCTGAGATGCGCAGCCGACGCCGGGGCGCAGCATCCGTCGTCCTCATCTGAGGACGAGACCCGAGATGCGGAGCCGACGCCGGGGCGCAGCATCCGTCGTCCTCATCTGAGGACGAGACCCGAGATGCGGAGCCGTAAGGGGCTTCGGGCTCCGCATCCGTGCCATATCCCTCATCTGAGGACCCGCTCTGACGCCGGGTCGGCATCCGGTTCATCACAATGCGATCACGAGCGGCGATCCGGTCGCTCCCGAGAGTTGTCCAGGCTTCGGGCGACTACCCTGGAACGCATGACCGATGCCCCCCGCTCCGGTCTCGCGCTCGAGGAACTCAGCGCCGAGATCCGCCCCCAGGACGATCTGTTCCGCCACGTCAACGGCAGCTGGCTCGAGCGGACCGAGATCCCGGAGGACAAGGCGCGGTGGGGCTCGTTCCACCTCATCGCGGAGCAGGCCGAAAAGGACGTGCACGCGATCGTCGAGGAGTCGCAGCAGGCCGAGCCCGGCACCGAGGCCCGCAAGATCGGCGACCTCTACACGAGCTTCATGGACACCGAGCGCATCGAGGCGCAGGGGGCCGCCCCTCTCGCCGGCTCGCTGGAGCGGGTCGAGGCGATCGCCGACATCCCCGGCTTCCTGCGCACGATCGGCGAGTTCGAGCGCGACGGCATCGCCGCCCTCATCCACCTCTACATCGAGCCCGACCCGGGCAACCCCGAGCGCTACGTGCCGTTCTTCATCCAGGGCGGCCTGTCGCTGCCGGACGAGAGCTACTACCGCCTCGACAACTTCCAGGAGACGCGCATCGCGTTCCGCACTCACGTGCAGCGCATCCTCGAGCTCGCGGGCGTCGCCGAGGCCGAGGCATCCGCAGATCGCATCGTCGCGATCGAGACGGAACTCGCCACCCACCACTGGGACAACGTCTCGAGCCGCGACGCGGTCAAGACGTACAACCTCAAGACGTGGGACGAGGTGCAGGAGCTCGTCGGCGTCGACCTGACGCCGTGGCGCGAGGGCGCGGCCCCCGACCACGCCGACGCGTTCGCCGAGATCAACGTCTACCAGCCGAGCTTCTTCGAGGGCCTCGGCGCCCTGCTCGTCGAGGACCGCCTCGAGGACTGGAAGGCGTGGCTGCGCTTCGCGGTCGTGCACTCCGGCGCCCCGTTCCTGTCGGAGGAGTTCGTCGCCGAGAACTTCGGGTTCTACGGCACGCAGCTGACGGGCGTTCCGGTCAACCGCGAGCGCTGGAAGCGCGGCGTCAGCCTCACCGAGGCCGCGATGGGCGAGGCCATCGGCCGCGTCTACGTCGAGCGCCACTTCCCGCCCGCCGCCAAGGAGGCGATGGACGAACTCGTCGCCAACCTCATCGAGGCGTACCGGCAGTCGATCACCGAGCTGGAGTGGATGAGCCCCGAGACCCGTGAGCGGGCGCTCGCCAAGCTCGACGCGTTCACCCCGAAGATCGGGTACCCGGTGAAGTGGAAGGACTACTCCACCCTCGAGATCGCGAGCGATGACCTCATCGGCAACGTCCGCCGTGCCCACGTGTGGGAGCACGACCGCCAGCTCTCCAAGGTCGGCCAGCCGATCGACCGCGACGAGTGGTTCATGACGCCGCAGACCGTCAACGCGTACTACAACCCGCTGATGAACGAGATCGTGTTCCCGGCGGCGATCCTGCAGTACCCGTTCTTCGACGTCGAGCGCGACGCCGCCGCCAACTACGGAGGCATCGGCGCGGTCATCGGCCACGAGATCGGCCACGGCTTCGACGACCAGGGCAGCCGCTTCGACGGCGACGGGTCGCTGCGCGACTGGTGGACCGACGACGACCGCGCCGCCTTCGAGGAGCGCACCAAGAACCTCATCGCCCAGTACGACGCCCTCGTGCCGCAGGGGCTCTCCGACGACAACAACGTCAACGGCGCGCTCACCATCGGCGAGAACATCGGCGACCTGGGCGGGCTCGGCATCGCGATCAAGGCCTACGCCCTGTCGCTGGGCGATGCCGAAGCCCCGGAGCTCGACGGCTTCACCGGCATCCAGCGACTGCTGCTGAGCTGGGGGCAGATCTGGCAGCAGAAGGGACGGGATGCTGAGACCATCCGTCTGCTCACGATCGACCCGCACTCGCCCAACGAGTTCCGGTGCAACCAGATCGTGCGCAACATCGACGCGTTCTACGACGCGTTCGGTGTGACCGAGTCGGACGCTCTCTGGCTCGACGAGGATCAGCGCGTCACCATCTGGTGACGGCCGGGCCGCGTGCGGTCCGATCACCCCGCAACAACGTCAAGGGGAGGGAAACTCCGTGGGCATGGAGCCCAAAAAGGATGCCGAGTCGCTGCGGGGGGCAGGGCGGAGCACCGGTAGGCGGCTGCCGAAGAGGGCAGCGGCCGGTCGTCGGTCGTTCACGTCGACGCTGAAGGCGCTCGACGATCTCGCCGCATCCGGGGCCAAGATCTCGGTGCGCATCACCGACCTCGACCGCGGCACCTCGGTGCTGTCGGGCGACGACTTCGTGACGCTGCCCGTCGCCGGGCTCGGCGTCGTGCCGCTGCTCATCGAGGTCGCCGCCGCGTTCGAGTCGGGGCGCCTCGAGCCGCTCGAGATCATCGACCGCGCGCACATCGAGCCCGTCGGCGTCGGGGGAGTCTGGCAGCACCTCAAGGCGCCCGCCCTGCCCCTCATCGACCTCGCCGTGCTCACCGCGTCGACCGGCGACACGCTGGCGGCCAATGCCCTGCTGCAGCGTGTGGGCATCCCGGCCGTGCGCGCTCGCATCGAGGAGCTCGGCCTCGCCCGTTCGGCGCTGCTCGACCGCTTCCGCGACGAGCGCGGGCCCGACGACGCCCCGCACTTCGCCCTGGGCTCCGCGCGCGAGCTGGCCGAGGTGTTCGCCGCCCTGGTGAACTCGCAGGTCGTCTCGCCGAGCGTGAGCGCCCAGGTGGCGGAGTGGCTGAGCCTCAACCACGACCTGTCGCTCGTGGCATCCGCCACCGGACTCGACCCGTTCTCGCACGAGAACGACGAGCACGGGCTGCTCTTCATCAACAAGACCGGCCGGGATGCCGGCATCCGTGTCGAAGCGGGTGTGCTGGCGGGCCCCCGCGCCGGAGTGTCGTACGCGCTCATCGTGTGCTTCGACGACCTGTCGATCTCGCACCGGCTGCGCGCGCACGAGGCGTTCCGCATCCTCGGCACCGACCTCATGGAGTACGTGTTCTAGGCCGGCGTGTCTCGCCCTCGGCGGTGTCCTTCCGGTGACACGGCAGCCTGCCGACGAGACCAGGGGGTTCACCCAGGGGCTCGTCCGCCGACTGTCGTCTCGCGCGGCGGCGGGGTGCTCGCGCGGCGCGGGGTGGTCGCGCGGCGGCGGGGGATGACGCCGGGTGACGAGCGAGTACCTATGCCGGGAGGGATCGGCTACGCTCGCGAGGGTGTCAACACCGCCGTTCCGCGCCGACATCGTCGGCAGCTTCCTCCGTCCCGCTGAGCTCGCCGAGGCCCGGCGCCGGTTCGCCTCCGGCCAGATCGACGCTGATGCGCTGCGCGTCGCCGAAGAGACGGCGATCGCCGAGCTCGTCGTGCGCGAGGCCGACGCCGGCCTGAAGCTCGCGACCGACGGCGAGTTCCGCCGCTCGTGGTGGCACTTCGACTTCTTCGGCCTGCTCGACGGCGTCGAGATCGTCGAGCTCGACCACGGCATCCAGTTCCAGGGTGTGCAGACCAAGCCGCGCGGCATCGAGATCTCGGGCAAGATCGGCTTCAGCGACACGCACCCTTTCCTCGACCACTTCCGCTCGCTCAAGAGCCTGCTCGAGCGCACCACCGGCGCGGTGCCGAAGTTCAGCATCCCGGCGCCCACCGTGCTCGACTTCCGCCTCGAGCCCGGTCACCTCTCGGGCTCGGGTTACGACGGCCGCGACGACATCGTCGACGACCTCGTGCAGGCGTATCGTGACGCGGTCGCCGCGTTCTACGACGCCGGCGCCCGCTACCTCCAGTTCGACGACACCGCGTGGGCCTACCTCTGCTCCGAGGTCGAGCTCGAGAAGGCGCGCGAGCGCGGCATCGAGACCGACGGCATCGCCGAGCGCTACTCCGGCCTCCTGAACCGCATCCTCGACGGCAAGCCCGACGACCTCACGATCACGACGCATGTCTGCCGCGGCAACTTCCGCTCGACGTGGATCTCGTCCGGCGGGTATGAGCCGGTCGCCGAGCAGCTGCTCGGCAACACCGCGTACGACGGCTACTTCCTCGAGTACGACAGCGAGCGCGCCGGCGGCTTCGAGCCGCTGCGGTTCCTGCCCGAGGGTGACAAGACGGTCGTGCTCGGGCTCATCACGTCGAAGAGCGGCGAGCTCGAGAACGTGGATGCTGTGAAGCACCGCATCGACGAAGCGGCGGCGTTCGCCCCGCTCGAGCAGCTCGCCCTGAGCCCCCAGTGCGGCTTCGCCTCGACCGAGGAGGGCAACGTCCTCACCGAGGACGAGCAGTGGGCCAAGGTGCGCGAGGTCGTCGACATCGCCGCCGACGTCTGGCGCTGACCCGCCCCGCCCCGGCCTCGGCCCGGCCCCGTTTCCCCCGGCCACCTCGTGATCCCCGCGAGGGCGCAGCTGGTGGACGAGATGCGGGTTGCTTCCCCACCTCTCGGCGACCAGCTGCACTCTCGCGGATCAGCGCGCCGCGCCGGGCCGCGCCGGTCACGCGCATCCCCGGGTCAGGGGGCGGGGGCGGGGGCGTCGACCACGGGGGTGCCGTGGGTGTGGAAGGTCTCGATCGTCTTCATGCCCCAGGCCTGGCCCTTGCGGCGCTCGGCCTCGGTCCACTCGACGACGGGCTGATCGGGGTCCAGGAGCAGACGGGCGCCGGCGTTCGCGAACTCGATGCGGTTGCCGCCGGGCTCCCAGACATAGAGGAAGAACGTCTGGTTGATCGCGTGCTTGTGAGGCCCTGACTCGATGTGGATGCCGTTCTCGAGGAAGATGTCGGCGGCCTTGAGGATGTCCTCCCGCGTGTCGGGGGCGAAGGCGATGTGGTGCAGCCGGTTGCCGTGCTTCGTCCAGTCGTCGGAGTAGACGACGTCGTACGACTTCAGTGAGAAGTGGAACCACCAGGCGGCGAACCTGCCGCTGTCGAGCCGGATCCGCTCGGACTCGCGCATGCCGAGGGCGTCGCGCAGGAACGCCCCGTTCGCCTCGACGTCCTTCGCGAGGTAGTTGATGTGGTCGAGGCGGCGCGCGTTGACGCCCCGGCCGGGGAAGCGGGAGGCCTGGTTCTTCAGCGCCGGCCGGTCGTCGTCGCCGGCCTGGTAACGCTCGGCCTCGTAGAAGATCGACATCGCGTGGCCGTCGGGGTCGGTGAACTCGTACGTCGGCCCGCAGCCCACGTCGCCGTCGGTCCACCCGACGCCGAGGCCGGCCTGTTCGATGGCGGCGACGCGCCGCTCCAGCGCCTGCGGGGATGATGCCCGGAACGAGGTGCGACCCACGCCCGCAGCATCCGATGCCGTCAGCTTGATCGTGTAGAGCTGGTACTCGTCCCACGTGCGCAGATAGACGGAGTCGCCGTCCTCGGCGGCGACGCGCATCGCCAGCAGGTCCTCGAAGAACCAGCGGCTCTCGGCGGGGGCGGGGGTCAGCAGCTCGACATGGGCGAGGTGGGCGACGTCGAACGACGTGTCGGCGGTCATGGGGCGTCCTCTCTGACGGGGTTCACCGGCGCGGCCTCGGAAAGACCGCGCCATCGAAGAGCTTGCGGGCGGTGCGCAGCGAGAAGGAGGTCGCACGCCAGGCGCCGCCGTCGTCCTGCGCGACGCGCACGCGCGACGGGAAGGTGCCGCTCGGGTGTTCGATCGCGGTGTCCTCCTCGCCGAGCGGGCCCGCGATGTCGTGCCCCACCGCGCCGGGGATCCGCAGAGCAGCGGCGACGGATGCTGCCATCAGCACGCCGATCGCCGTGTGCACGCGCGACGGGATGAAGGCGCGGGTCGAGATCGCTCCGCCCGCCTGCGGCGGCGACAGCAGGATCATCTTCGGCACCGTCTGCGCCGCCACGTCGCCCAGGCCCATGCGCGGCCCGGCGGTGAGCCGCAGGCGCTCGAGGCGCGCGGCCAGGTCGGCATCGCCTTCGAGCGCCGCCGGCGACTCGGAGCCGTCGACGCCGAGGTCGGCCGCGCGCAGGAGCACGACCGGCATGCCGTTGTCGACGAGGGTCGCGGTGACGCCGTCCAGGTCGTCGGCGGGGTGGCCGGTCGGGAGGAGGGGCTTGTCGTCGCCGCCTCCGACTTCGAGCTCGATGGCGGATGCCGTGCCCGGGACGCCGTCGATGGCCGCATCGCCGTCGTAGTCGGGCCGGCCGTCGGCCGTGGTGAAGACAGCGGTCGCGGTGTCGCCGGTGTTGAGGAGCCGGATGCGCACCGTCGTGCGCGCGCCCGTCGCCGCGACGAGGCCCCGCTCGACGGCGAAAGGTCCGATGCCGGCGAGCAGGTTGCCGCAGGTCTGGGCGTCGGCCACCGTCGCCGTGTCGACGCCCACCTGCAGGAACAGGTAGTCGACGTCGACGCCCTCGACGGTCGACGGCGACACGATCGCGACCTTGCTGGTGAGCGGGTGCGCGCCGCCGATGCCGTCGATCTGGCGGGGGTCGGGCGAGCCCATGATCCGCAGCAGCAGGTCGTCGCGCTCGCCAGGATCGGACGGCAGGTCTGCCGCGAGGAAGTACGCGCCCTTCGACGTGCCGCCGCGCAGGAGCATGCAGCGGACGCCGTCGCGCACGGGGTCAGACGCCGCCATGGCCGCGCGCCTCGTACTCCGCCTGCGTCAGGTACTCGATGCCGAGCTCTGCGAGGAGCGGGCGCAGCCCCTTGCGGTCGAGGCTCAGCTCGCCGCCGCGGTACGCGGAGCGGTCGGCCTCCTCCTTCGCGATGCGCGCGTCGGCGGCGGCGAGGGCGTCACGGGCGTCCCGCCGGGGAACGCACAGCACGCCGTCGTCGTCCGCGACGATCACGTCGCCCGGGCGCACCGTGACGCCGCCGATGGCGACGGGCACGTTCACCGAGCCGGGCGTCGCCTTCACGGTGCCCTGCGCGAACACGGCCGCCGACCACACCGGGAAGCCCATCTCGCGCAGCTCCGCGACATCCCTGACGCCCGTCGTCGTGACGAGTCCGCGCACGCCGCGGGCCTGCAGAGCCGTGGCGAACAGCTCGCCGAACGCGCCGTCCACCGACGGCGACGTCGTGGTCACGACGAGCACGTCGCCCTCGCGACACTGTTCGACGGCCGCGTGGATCATGAGGTTGTCGCCGGGGTGGCTCAGCACCGTGACGGCGGTTCCGGCGATGCGCACGTCGTCCTGGATGGGACGGATGCCGGGACCCACGAGTCCCGTGCGACCCATCGCCTCATGCACCGTCGCGACGCCGTGGGATCCGAGCGCGCGGGCGGTCGCAGCATCCGTCCTCGCGATGTCGGTGACGATGACGGGCTTCATCACGGACGCACCCCGCTCACGACAGCACCGAGGTGACCTGCGGGAAGTGCCGCATGTACGCCTCGCCCATGGTCTCGTGGTGAAGGCCGAGGTTCGGGCCCGCGTTGCGCTTGAGCTGCACGCCGCGGCGGACCGCGAGGTCGGTGTAGTACGACCACATGTGCTTCTGGGCGGGCAGGCACTCCATCGCGGCGCGCTTGCGCCCGAACGCCTCGGTGATGTCGAGGAGCACATCCGGGGTGAAGTCGCACTGCTCGGGCTGGTGCGGCTCGAAGAAGAACACCGGCGGGGCCCCGATGATGTCGTCCTTGCCGGGGTAGCTGCCGTCGGAGTTCGCGACGCCGATGGCCTGCGCGAGCACGCGTGCCTCGAGCGCCATGCGCGCCGCGGCGGGGTGGTCGCCGTTGTAGGGATCGCGGAGGGTGTGCGTGAGCACGACCGTGGGCTGCACGCGCCGGTACAGGTCGACCAGGCGCGAGACGGCCTCGCGCGACTCGACCAGCGGGTAGTCGCCGAGGTCGAGGAACTCCACCTCGGCACCGAGGGCGGATGCTGCGGCCTCGGCCTCGCCCCGCCGGATGCGCTTGATCTCGTCGAGCGACTTGCCGTCGAGCCACTGGCTGGCCGACTCGCCGCGCTCGCCGTACGACAGGCAGGCGACCACCGCGCGCTCGCCGCGGAGGGCGGCGGCGGCGATCGCGCCCCCCGCCCGCCACACGAAATCACCGGCGTGGGCGCTGACGACGAGGAGCGTGTCGGCCGTGACTGTCATGGGGCCAGCGAATCATACCCATGGCGAAATGGTCAACAAATTGTCTACAATCGTGGCGACCAAATACCTCTGGATGTAGGTATCGCGGGCACGTAGCATCGCGCTCAGGTCACCAGCCGAACCACCCGGACGAGGAAGTCGAGGAACTCATGGCGAGCAATCTGCAGGAGCTCATGGACGAGCGGGGGAGCGTCGTCGAGATGCTGCGCGACTCGCAGCTGGGCACCTACATCTACCCCGTGGTGCCCGCCGAGTTCTCGAACTGGCGACGAGAGCAGAAGGCGTGGCGCGAGACGGCGGTGCTCTACGACCAGACGCACCACATGGTGAACTTCTTCATGACGGGCCCCGACGCGCTGAGGCTGCTGTCGGACACCGGCGTCAACTCGTTCGCGAACTTCCCGGTGAACACCGCCAAGCAGTTCGTGCCGACGTCATCCACCGGCGGAGTCATCGGCGACGGCATCCTGTTCCACCTGTCTGAGGACGAGTACGTGTACGTCGGCCGCGCCCCCGGCGCGAACTGGCTGCAGTTCCACGCCGAGACCGGCGGCTACGACGTCCAGACCCGCTACGACGACCGCTCGCCGTCGCGTCCCTACGGCGAGGCGGTCACGCGCGAGTTCTACCGCTTCCAGATCCAGGGCCCGAACGCGTGGCAGATCATCGAGAAGCTCGCCGGCCGCGAGGTCGAGCAGGTGCGGTTCTTCCACATGGGCGAGCTCGAGATCGCGGGGCAGCAGGTGCGCACGCTCCGTCACGGCATGGCCGGAGCCCCGGGCCTCGAGATCTGGGGGCCGTACGCCGAGCACGGCCGCATCCGCGACGCGGTGCTCGAGGCGGGGCGCGAATTCGGCATCGAACCGTGCGGATCGCGCGCGTACTCGTCGAACACGCTCGAGTCGGGATGGATCCCGTCTCCGCTGCCGGCGATCTACACCGGCGGCGACATCGAGCGCCGGTACCGCGAGTGGCTGCCTGCGAACAGCTACGAGGCGATCAACGCGCTCGCCGGGTCGTTCGTCTCGGACGACATCGAGGACTACTACCTCAACCCGTGGGACCTCGGCTACGGCTCGTTCGTGAAGTTCGACCACGACTTCATCGGCCGCGAGGCCCTCGAGCAGATCGACCCGGAGTCGCAGCGCAAGAAGGTCACACTCGCCTGGAACGACGATGACCTCGGCCGCATCCTCACGAGCGTCATCGACCGCGAAGGCCCCGGCTACCAGTTCTTCGACCTGCCGAACGCGAACTACGGCTCGTCGAACTACGACGCCGTCATCGACGCCGACGGCAGCACGGTCGGCCTGTCGCTGTTCACCGGTGTCACCGCCAACGAGCGGCGCGGCCTGTCGCTGGCGACCGTCGACCGCGATGTGCCGATCGGCGCCGAGGTGCGGGTCGTGTGGGGCGAGCCCGAGGGCGGCTCGCGCAAGACCACCGTCGAGCCGCACGACCAGATCGAGGTGCGCGCGATCGTGAGCCCGGTGCCGTACGCCGTGACCGCGCGCCAGGAGTACCACGGCGGCTGGCGCACCGCCGGAGCGGCCTAGCTCGCTGCGGGGACGGATGCCGCGGCATCCGTCCCCCGAACGCAAGGAGGGGTGAGTGGCACGAGGCGCGGACGGCGAGTCCGTCCTGCACACGCACGTGCGGGTATCTTGACGGGCTTCAGTCGCGATCGTGCTCGGCGACCAGCCGCCCGAACCACGCGAGGGTCGCACGCGTCATCTCGGCCGGCTGCCCCGACGACTCCAGTGCCGCCAGTGCCGCGCGCACCTCGTGCTCGCGGCGCACCGCGTGCGTTCTCGACCCTTCGACCAGACGGTCGATGAGCGCGGCGCCGTCGGGACCCAGCTCGTCCGCCATCTGCGCGCGCAGCCACTGCTCCGCGTCGACAGCGCGGGCGGCGCCCAGTCCCTCGAGCACCAGCGCCGCGAGGCCCTTCATGAACACGCTCCGCAGCAGCCGCAGGCGCGCCGCTTCGCCGGCCTCGCCGTCGACGACCTCCACCGGCACGTCGAACGGGCCGACGCGCTCGGCGAACGCGTGGGCGCCCGGTCCGCTGGCCAGGAGCGGCGTGCGGTGCCCCGCACGCATGACCGGGGCCAGCACCGCGACATCGGCCATCGCGAGGCCCCGGTCGGCGGCCAGGTGCGCGATGCGCTGCTTGAGCTGCGGAGAGGCGGTGTTGAGGTCGGCGTACACGGCAGCCTCGGCGACGTGCGGGAGCGCATCGCGCGCGACGGACGCGGCGGCATGCCCGGTGACGAGGCTCATCGCGACGTCGGCTCCGGCGAGGGTGTCGGCGAGGGTCGCGAACTGCGGCACGTCGGGGTCGCCGAGATCGTGGGCGGGGTCGAAGCCGCGCACGACCGCCCCGGCCTGTGCGAGGCCCCGCGCATAGCGCCGTCCGGCTTCGCCGAGACCGAGGATCGCGATCGTCGTCATGGCGGAACCCTAGAGCACGGCCGCGGTGCCGGAGGCTGCCGGCGGCGCGGCCGCACCGGCGTCGTGCGGGTCGGTGTCGAGGCTCTCGAGGTACTCGAGCGAGCGCCGCGACCCGCTCACGAGCGAGCGGATGCCGTGCGTGCGCTCGTCGACGTCCGGCCGGTACGCGACGGCCAGGTCGCGCGCGATGCCGGCCGCGGCGCGGTGCAGCAGCTCCACGTAGCCGTGCGACGAGCCGCCGTCGTTCGGCACGACGACCCCGATCGCCGCGTACACGGTTCCGCCCGGGCCCATCACCGGCACGGCCACGCCGCGCGACTCGGGGTGGATGGCGCCCTCGGTCACGGCGTAGCCCTCTTCGCGCACCTGCCGCAGCCGCGCCCGCAGCTCCGGGGCGCTCTGGATCGTGCGGTCGGTGTAGGTCCGCAGCCCGTGGGCCACCACATCCGCGACGAGGGAGGCATCCGCGTGCGCGAGCAGCACCAAACCGCTCGACGACGCATGCAGCGGGATGCGGCCACCGATCAGCGTCGCGTTCACGACGGCGTCGCGCGTCGACATCCGATCGATGAAGAGCACGTCGCGGCCGCTGAGCACCCCCAGCTGCGCGTGCTGGCGCACCCGCTCGTGCACCGCGCCGAGCCACGGACGCGCGATCTCGCGGAGGCCGACGGCGCCGGGCGTGCGGCTCGCGAACTCCCACAGCCGCACGCCGAGGCGGTACGTGCGGTCGGGCAGGCGTTCGAGCAGGCCCTCCCGCTCGAGCTCGGCGATGAGCCGGTGCGCGCTCGAGCGGGGCACGCCCGCCGCGTCGGCGATCTCGGTGAGGGTGAGGAAGGGATGCCACGCGTCGAAGCTCTCGAGCACGCGCAGATGCCGGTGCAGCACCGACTCGCCCGCAGATCCTCGTGCCACGGCATCCTCCTCGATGACGCCGCCATGCTAACCCGGCCGCCGGCCGCTGTCCGCTGAACGGAAGCCTGCGTGCGGTCGCTGAGCCTGTCGAAGCGCCCTCCGACGAGCTCGGCGTCAGGCGTTCTGGCGATAGACCGTCCGCGCGTAGTCGTGGTACGGCGCCGGGGCCACGGTCGCGCGGATCCGCACCTGGCGGTGCTCGGCCTCGACGGAGTCCTTGCGCGAGATCGGGTCCTCGCCCCACACCACTTCGACCTCCTCGCCGTCGCGGATGCCGGCGTCCAGGGTCGCGAGCGACATGTAGAGCTGGTCGTACGCCACGTACCCGGCATCCGTCGAGATCCCGACGCGCTCGCCGTCCTTCAGGATCTCGTCCATCTGGTACAGCCCGTAGCGCGCCTTCGGGAAGTCGAGGTACTTCGCGGGCGTGCCCGGCTCGAGCTGCGAGCGCACGACGGCGGCGACGTCCTCGGCGTTCCAGATGAGCGTGACCTTGCGGCGACGCTGCTGCTCGGCGTGCTTCTCCAGCGCCGCGCGGCCGTGGAAGTCGTGGTCGAAGCGCACCGAGCGGCCGAGGCCGATGTCGAACGGCGTCATGTAGTAGTCGTGGATGTCGGTCGAGTACAGGGATCCGCCGACCGAGCCGATGCGGGCGGCGGGGAGCCACTCGCGGTACTCGGCGAAGTCGTCGTCGAAGACGGCCGGGAACGGTGTCGGCACCCAGCCCGACTCGAGCGGCGAGGACGAGTACGCCTTCGCTCCGACGCGTCGGATGCCGTGCTCCTCGCCTGCCTCCATGAGGGCCTCGAGCACGATCTCGTGGTCCTCCCACGGTCCGTAGAACTCGAAGCCGGGCTGGCCGGCCATGCCGTGGCGCAGCGCCTTCACCGGGCGCCCGGCGATCGTGACGTCGCCGATGTGGAAGAACTTGATCTCGGGCGGCGGCCCGCCGAAGATCTTCTCCATCACGACGTCGGCCTGCGGGCCCTGCAGCTCGTAGCGGTAGAACGTGGGCGGCCCCTGCCGCATGTGCGAGTTCGCCTCGAGGCGGTACCGGACGTCCTTGCCCGCCGCCTGCGCCTTCTCGACGTTGAAGCGCACCCAGTCGATGAGGATGTGGTGCCCGATGAGCACGAGCCCTTCGGGGCCTTCGGCGTTGTAGAACAGGATGCCGTCGCCGACGAGGTAGCCGTCCTGGTTCACCGAGATCAGCTGCTTGGCGACGCCCGGGCGGAACGTCGCGAACGTGTTCGGCGAGATCGAGCTCAGGAGGGCGATGAGGTCGTCGCCGTCGAGGAACAGCTGCGTCATGTGGTGGGACTGGTCCATGAGCGCCACCGACGTGTTCCACGCCCGCTGCTCGTCGCGCCAGTTGGTGAACTCCGGCGCCACCGGGAACGTGAATGCCGGCCAGTTCTGGTTGCGCAGCAGCTCCACCGGGCTGCCTGCGCGATCGATCGCCTGGGCGAGTGTCTCGGTCATCGTCGACCCTCCTTCGTTGTTCGGGCTGCGGTCAGCGTAGAAGCGACAGTGCGGGGATCTGCGTCCGGCTTCCACTGAGCGGAAACGGATGCTGCCACCCGCCGCCCTGCGCTCCACGATCGAATCGCAAGGTCACGGTCGCGGAACTTCACACCAAAATCGTTGACAATCTCGCCGCGAATCCGTAGTTTCCCAAGCACGGGAGACTCGACTCCCGGATCGACCACGACGACGCGACGACGCGAAAGGTGGGGCCATGGGCGCTCGGCTCGCAGTCCGCGACGTGAGCCTCCACTTCGGCGGTGTCAACGTGCTCGAGGATGTGACCTTCACCGTCGAGGCCGGTCAGATCTTCGGGCTCGTCGGGCCGAACGGCGCCGGCAAGACGTCGCTGTTCAACTGCGTGAGCGGGCACTACCGGCCGAGCGCCGGCTCGATCACCATCGACGACGACGAGGTGCTCGGCTCCTCGCCGGCGACTCTCGCGCGGCACGGCCTGGCGCGCACCTTCCAGCACCCGGCGCTCCAGCTGCGCGAGACCGTGCTCGAGAACGTGCTGCTCGGTGCCCACAGCCGCCTGCCGGGCGGGCCGGGTGAATGGTCGCTGCGACTGCCGCGCACGGTGCGGTCCGAGAAGGCACTGCGTCAGGAGGCGCGCGACCTGCTCGAGAGCCACGGTCTCGGATGGGCCGCGAAGACGCGCGCCGATGAGCTCTCGCACGGCCTCCACAAAGGGGTGGAGCTGTGCCGCGCGCTCCTGATGAAGCCGCGGCTGCTCCTGCTCGACGAGCCGGCCGCAGGCCTTCCGCACTCCGAGGTCGAGCAGCTGATCGAGACCGTGCGGCGCGTGCGTGACGACGACATCACCGTCGTGATCGTGGAGCACAACATGGGCCTCATCTCGGCGCTCACCGATCGCGTGGTCGTGCTCGACCACGGCCGCAAGCTGATGGAGGGCTCGGCGGCCGACGCGCAGGCCGACCCTCGGGTCATCGAGGCCTACCTCGGGAAGGACGCGGTCGATGACGCTGCTTGAGCTCACCGACGTGCGGGCCTTCTACGGGCGCGTGCAGGTGCTCGAGGGGGTGTCGCTCAGCGTGCCCGACGGCGGTGCCGTCGGCATCCTCGGGGCGAACGGTGCGGGCAAGACCACGACGCTGCGCGCGGTATCGGGCACGGTGCGCGCCACCGGCACGATCCGCTTCGACGGCAAGGACCTCCACGGCCTCCGCCCCGACCAGGTCGCGGCGCTCGGCATCGCGCACGTGCCCGAGGGGCGCGGCACGCTCTCCGACCTCACGGTGCGCGAGAACCTGCGAGTGGGCGCCTATCGCCGCAAGGACGCGAAGGCCATCCGCGCCGACGTGGACTACTGCCTCGACCTCTTCCCCCAGCTGAAGAACCGCATCCGCTCCAACGGGTCGGCCCTGTCGGGCGGCGAGCAGCAGATGCTCGCCATCGCCCGGGCGATCATGGCCCGACCGCGCCTGCTGCTGCTCGACGAGGCATCCCTCGGTCTCGCGCCCAGCACCGCGAAGGCGGTGTACCAGGCGATCGGGCGGCTGCGCAAGGAGTCCGGCATCGCGATGGTCGTGGTCGAGCAGAACGCCAACCTCGCCTTCACCCTCGTCGACAGCGCGACCGTGCTCGAGACGGGACGCAACGCCCTGACCGGCTCGACCGCGGAGCTCAAGGGCATGGACGAGATCCGCCGCGCGTACCTGGGAGGCTGACGGGTGGGCACCTTCATCCAACTCGTGATCGACGGTCTGTCGACGGGGTCGATCTATGCGGCGCTCGCCCTCGCGATCGTGCTGGTCAATCAGGCGACCGGCCTCATCAACTTCGCCCAGGGCGGCATGGCGGTGCTGTCGGCCTACATCGCGTGGGCGCTCAACGGCTTCGGGGTGCCGCTGCTGCTCGCGATCCTCGCGGCGATCGTCATCTCGTTCTTCCTGGGCGCCCTCATCGAGCGGTACCTCATCCGCCGCTTCGAACGGGGAGACCCCGACACGGCGGTCGTCGTCACGATCGGGCTCCTGACGTTCATCACCGGCTTGTGCGCCTGGATCTGGACCTACAACAACCGGCTCTTCCCGTCGCTGTTCCCGCTGCAGACGATCCAGCTGGGCGGGGCCGTGATCAGCGTGCGCTCGCTCGGCACCATCGTGGTGATCGTCGTGATCATGCTGCTGCTGCAGGCGCTGTTCCTCGGCACGAAGCTGGGCCTGGCCCTCCGCGCCGTCGCGATCAACCCTGCATCGGCGGCCTTCTCGGGCATCAACGTCGGCCGGAGCCTCATGGTCGGCTGGGGGCTCGCCGCGGTGCTCGGGGCCGTTGCGGGCGTGCTGGTCGCACCGCAGCTCACCCTCACGCCGGGGATGATGGACTCCGCCCTGGTCTACGCGCTCGCCGCCTGCATCCTCGGCGGCCTCTCGAGCCCGATCGGCGTCGTCGTGGCCGCGTGGCTGATCGGCGTGCTGGAGAACCTCGCGGCCGTCTACATCCCCTTCATCGGCCACGACCTCAAGATCGCCGTGCCGTTCATCCTCATCTTCGTCGTGCTCATCGTGCGGCCACAGGGCCTGTTCGGCCGGAAAGCGGTGGTGCGCGTCTGATGCCTTCGACCGCGGAGTTCTGGAGCCGGCCCTGGGTGAGGTGGGCGGGGATCGGCCTGATCGTCGTGCTGATGATCGTCGGGCCGCTCATCCTGCCCGAGTTCGCGAACCAGACGATCGCCCGCATCGGCGTCTTCGCCGTGGCGGTGCTGGGCCTGAACGTCGTGATGGGCTACACCGGCCAGGTCTCGCTCGGCCAGATCTTCTTCGTCGGCGTCGGCGCGTACGCCACCGCGTACGGCGTCAACGCCGGGTGGAACATCGTCCTCGTGTTCGTGCTCGCGTGCGTGGTGCCGGCTGTCCTCGGACTTCTCGTCGCGCTGGCTGCGGCCCGGCTGGGCGGCCTGGCGATCGCGATGGTCACCATCGCGCTGCCCATCGTGGGCGTGCCGCTCGCCAAGCGCCTGTCGGACTTCACCGGCGGCTCGCAGGGCACGTCCGCGCGGTTCTCCGACGCCCCCGAGTGGACGGGGCTCTACGACGACCAGTGGCAGCTGTACCTCGTCTTCCTCATCGGCGGCATCACGTTCCTGCTCACGCGCAACCTCGTGCGCGGCAAGTACGGCCGCGCCTTCGCCATCGTGAAGGGCAACGAGGCGGTCGCAGCATCCATGGGCGTCTCGCCCTACCGCTACAAGGTGCTGGCGTTCACGATCGCATCCCTCATCGGCGGCGTGAGCGGATTCCTCTACATGGTCGTGATCCAGTACACCTCGCCCGAGACGCTGCACTTCGGCCACTCGATCGAACTTCTCGCCTCGATGGTCATCGGCGGCGCCGGCAGCATCATCGGTTCGCTCCTCGGCGGTGCCTGGTACGTGCTGCTGCCGCAGATCACCAACCTCATCGACCCCAACATCACCGCGATGCTCCAGGGCGCGATCCTGCTCGTCGTGCTGTTCATCCTCCCGGGCGGACTCGTCTCGCTGCCGCGGCTGTGGCGCCGGCGCGGACGCAGTCCCGGCGCGGGTCCGGGTGGAGGACCCGTCGGAGGTGCGATGCAGGCGGATGCCGCAGCATCCGTCCCGGGAAGCTCCACCGTCGGCGACGCCCTGGGCGCCCCCCAGACGCAATCACCACCACCACCACCTACGACGCAGTCGTAATACACAGAGAGGCAGGACCCATGAGCACGAATCGCAGAAGGATGCGCGTCGCCTCGGTCGTCGCGGGGATCGGCATCGTCGCCGTCCTCGCTGCCGGCTGCGCGCGCGGCGGCGGCTCGCCGAACAGCACCGAAGACGGCGGCGCAGCGGAGGCGAGCCCGGGCATCACCGACGACTCGATCACCCTCGGCATCACGACCCCGCTGTCGGGGCCGACCGCCGGCCCCGGCACCTGCACGGTCGCCGGCATCACCGCCTACTTCGGCGCGAAGAACGCCGAGGGCGGTGTGGAGTTCGGCGACGGCAAGACCCGTACGGTCGAGATCGAAGCGCTGGACGACGAGTACGACCCGCAGAAGGCCAAGGCCAACTACGACCAGCTCAAGAGCAGCGTGTTCGCGATGACGGCAGGCCTCGGAACGCCCACCAACCGGGCGTGGCGCGAGGCGGCGATCGCCGACGAGGTGCCGCAGGCGCTGATCATGACGGGCGACCCGATCTTCAGCGACGCCGAGGAGAGCCCGTGGCAGCTCGGATTCGTGCCGATCTACCAGAACGAGGGACAGGCGTTCGGCGAGCTGCTGGCCGGGTCGGGCGAAGATCACACGGTCGCGATCCTGTCGCAGAACGACGACTACGGCGAGGGATATGTCGAGGGCTTCAAGACCGGCATCGAGGGCGCCGACAACATCGAGATCGTCAAGGAGCTGACGTACGAGGCCACCGACACCTCGGTCGACGCGCAGCTGACGGAGCTGGCCGGGTCGGGCGCCGACGTGTTCTTCAACGCGATGTCGATCACGCCGCTCGTGATCTCGTCGCTGCAGAAGACGCAGGAGCTCGGGTGGCTGCCCTCGTGGTTCCTCCCGTCGAACACGTCGAGCCCCAGCGCGATCCTCGAGCCGGGCGGCGCCGCGGCGTTCCCGGGCGTCTACACGGTCGCCTTCGCACAGTCGGCGGCGGCACCCACCTTCGCCGAGAGCGAGGACGGCGCCGCGTTCCTCGCCGGGCTGAAGGACTACGCGAACTATCCCGACCCTCCGGCCTTCCCGCACTGCGTCTGGTCGTACCAGGTCGGCGCGACGCTGGAGCAGGTGTTCGCGAAGATGACCGAGCCGACGCGCGCGGACTTCATGGAGCAGCTGCGGACGATCTCCGGCTACACCGCACCCCTCATGCTCGAGGGCTCCACCGTCGACACCACCGAGGACGGCCAGCCCGCCGTCTCGACCGTGCAGGTGCAGAAGTACAACGGCAAGGGCTACGCCCCCGCCGAGTCATGGGATCAGTGACCTGAGCCCGGGGGAGGGGCGGGCGGAGGCATCCGTCCGCCCCTCCGCCGTCTGCCGAGAGACCGCGATCGCACCGGGGAACCACACCGGCGGTGGCGGCACGGCGCGTTCGTGGTTTCTCCCGTGCGTCGGAGCGAGGACGGTGCCTCACTCCATGCCGTGGAGCACCTCGACGATGCCCGAGAGGTGGGCGCGGGTCGCGGCCTCGGCGGCGTCGGGGTCCTTCGCGAGGATCGCGTCGATGATCGCGATGTGCTCCGGCGCCGACGTCGCGGCGCGCCCCGGGTGGAAGGCGAGGCGGAACTGGTGGCGCGCCGACTGCGCACGCAGGCGCTCGAGCAGCTGGGTCGCCGTGCCGTGCCGGCTGAGGTCGCGGATGCGGCGGTCGAGCTCCTGGTTGAGGCGCGAGTACGCCATGAGGTCTCCCGAACCGATCGCGCCCTCGATGTCGGCGCGCAGGGCCCGGAGTCCGTCCGCGTCGGCGGGGGAGAGGTTCTCGGCGGCCTTGCGCGCGCAGAGTGTCTCGAGGCCGATGCGCACCTCGACGATCTCGATCGCCTCGTCGACCGTGATCGCCCGCACCCGTGCGCCACGGTTGGGCAGACGCTCGACGAGCCCTTCACCGGCGAGGTTCAGCAGCGCCGTGCGAACGGAGGCACGCGACGCTCCGTAGCGCTCGCTCAGGTCGGCCTCGATGAGCCGCTGGTGAGGTGCGAACTGCGCGTCGAGGATCGCCTCGCGGATCACCTGGGTGAGGTCGGGACGCTCTGTCGCCTCGTCTTCGCTCAGCACTGCGGCATCCGTCATCTCCGCCAACCCCCTTCGGCGCCTTCGTCCGTTCACAGACACTATCTCGCGCCCGACGCGCCGGTGCGAAGCATTTCATACGAAATCCGCGCGAAAATCGTCGACAATCTTGATTCGCATGCATGCGAGAGGCACGCTGGAGGAGACGTCGATCCGCGCAGACACGCGACGGATCCTCGACGACACCCGCACGGCTGCACCGCTGCACCGGAGCGCACGCAGCGACCGAGACAGAGACCGACACAGAGAGGTGGCCTGCGATGGGCGACACGACGATGGGGACCGCGGTCCGGACCGGACTGTACATCGGGGGTGAGGAGCGGTTCACCGACGACGTGCTCACCATCCCCGATCCCGGCAGGCCGGGGACGGTCGTAGGCGAGGCCGCGGCGGCATCCCCATCGGATGTGAAGGATGCCGTGGCCGCCGCGAAGGCGGCGTTCCCGGCGTGGGCGGCGCTCACGCCGCAGGAGCGCGCCGCCCAGATGGCCGCGGCGATCGCGGGCATCGCCGACGACCGCGACGAGGACGCCGCCATCCTGTCGCAGGAGAACGGCAAGATCCGCATGGAGGCCTGGATCGACGGCCTCGTGTTCGAGATCCGCTGGAACCTCGCGCTCATGCTCGCCGACGAGGTCGACGCCTCCAAGACCCTGCCGCCGATCCCGGGCGCCATCCCGGTGTCGACCGACGTGACGTACCAGCCGCTCGGCGTCGTGACCGTGATCGTGCCCTTCAACTGGCCGATCGCGATCCTCGGGGCGGCGCTGCCGCACGCGCTCCTGGCAGGCAACACGGCGATCGTGAAGCCGCCGCCCTCGGCGCCGCTCGCGACGACCCGCGTCGTGCAGCGCGTGGCCGAGAAGCTGCCGCCGGGTGTGCTCAACGTCGTGACCGGCCGCGATCAGGACATGGCGGACCTCATCCAGAACCCCGACATCGCCAAAGTCTGCTTCACGGGCAGCGTCAACGGCGGCAAGCGGATCATGGAGATGGCGTCGAAGACCCTGACGCGCGTGACGCTCGAGCTCGGTGGCAACGACGCGGCGGTGTTCCTCGACGACGCGATCCTCGACGACGCGCACCTCGACCGGCTCTACGCCGCGATATACGACACGACCGGCCAGATCTGCATGAACGCCAAGCGCGTCTTCGTGCACCGCTCGCGCATGGACGAGCTCGTCGCGGGGCTGACCGCGCGCCTCGAGACGGCTCGGCTCGGCTACGGCCTCGACGAAGGCACGACGATGGGGCCGCTGCACCAGCCGGCGCAGAAGGCGTTCGTCGACGAGATCATCCAGGAGGCGAAGGATGCCGGCGCCGACGTCCGCGAGTTCGGCGAGCTGCCCGCGGGCGAGCTGGCCGGCGGCAACTTCGTGCGTCCCGCGCTCGTCGTCGACCCGGGGCTCGACCTGCGCGTGGTGACGCAGGAGCAGTTCGGACCCGTCATTCCGGTCATCCCGTTCGACGACGAGGCCGAGGCCGTGCGCCTCGCCAACGACACGTGGGGCGGCCTCTGCGGCTCGGTGTGGACGGCGTCGCCCGAGGCGGCGCAGCGCGTGGGATCGCAGCTGGAATGCGGGTACGTGTGGGTCAACGACCACGGCGCAACGCGGCTCGACCTGCGCGCGCCGTTCGGCGGGATGAAGCAGTCCGGGTTCGGACGCGAGCAGGGGATCGAGGGCGTCCGCGCCTTCCAGGACACCCGCTCCATCGCGACGATCGACCCGGAGGCCCTCGCCTCGATGGCCCACTGACCTGACCGGGCCCCCGTCCTGCCGGTCGGGGCCCGGTCGGCGAGAGTACGGCTGGTGGACGAGAGGGCGGTTGCTTCCCGACCTTTCGTCCACCAGCTGTACTCTCGCGGCAACGTGGTCTCGGGAAGCGCGGAAGAGGGTGGGTTCCCTGCGGGAATCCACCCTCTTCGCGTGTGGGGGGCCGCGTCAGCGAGTGCCGTACGCGAGGCCGGGTTGCGGGTCCTCGCAGGCGAAGCTGGAGGCGGTCTCGGGGTCTCCCGAGACGTACTCCGCGACCTGCGGGTACACACACAGCGGACGCGAGCGGGTCGGCGACCAGCTCGCCGGCACCTCCGGGTTGGCCGGATTGACCGACGCCACGAGCTGATCGGGCGCGATGCCCTGCTCGACCCAGGCGACGAGGGCGGCGAGGCCGGCGTGCTGGTCGGTGGCGGGTCCGCCGGCAACGTGACCCATGCCGGGCACCTCGAAGTACCGCGCGAACTGCTCCGCGTCATCGCCGTAGGTCTGGTCGAGCTCGTCGAACCAGTCCGCGGTGTCGTCCGGCGAGAACACGCCGTCCGAGGCGCCGTGGATCACGATCATCTTCGCCCCGCGGTCGCGCAGCGAGTCGAGGCGGGTGGGATCGGGTGGCGTCATGAACGACATGCTGCTCTCGGTGTAGATCCCCGAGGTGGCATAGATCTTCGCAGCCTCGGTGTCGACGTCGAAGCCGAGCGCGTAGCCCCGCAGGTCGGAGAGGATGCTCGGCTCGGCCGGCGGCGTGGTGAAGATGAAGCCGACGGCCGGGGCATCCCGCGTGTACGGCGAACCGAACTTCCAGCCCGCCCAGCCGGTCTGGGTCAGGCCCGGGTCGAAGGGGAACGACGAGTAGATCGCCTTGTTGTTGCTCGTACGCGCACCGGCGAAGACCTCCTCGATGACGGTCAGCTGGTCTTTCGTCAGGCATGTTCCGTCGCGCTCGCCCGTGCAGCGCGGCACATCGCGCTTCACCGAGAACGCCTGCTGGCAGGTCTCGCTGTTGTGGACCATGCCGTCGGCCAGTCCGTCGAGGGCGTCGCATCGGCTGAGGATCGCGTCCGCGACGAGAGTTCGCTCGGTCGGCGTGAAGGCCGTCGCGAGAGCGGCCGACGTCGTCGCGACGCGCGCCCACTGCTGGGCTCCCCACAGCTGGGCGACGGCCGCCTGCGGCAGGTTGAAGCCGGGCGAGATCGCGAGGAAGCCGTCGAACTGGTCGGCGTAGCGAGCGGCGGCCACCATGGTGTGGCGCCCGCCGTTGGACCCGCCGGTGATGTACGAGCGGTCGGGCCCGCGGTCGTACGCCGCAGTGATCAGGGCCTTCGCCATCGGCGTGAGCGTGCCGACAGCCTGGTAGCCGTAGTCCAGCCGGGCCTGCGGCTCGCGGCCGAACAGCGGGTTCTGGCTGCCGTTGTGACCGGCGTCGGAACTGAGAACCGCGAAGCCCATCTGCAGCCCGCTCTCGCCGCCGCGCGTGAGCCCGAGCGCGGGCACGATGGAGCCGTCGAGCCCCCCGTTGCCCTGGTAGAGGAAGCGGCCCGCCCAGTCCGTGGGCAGACGCATCTCGAAGCCGATCGCGTAGGTCTGGCCGTCGAACGCGCTCACGCGCTCGTTCATCGTGCCTCGTACCTGGCAGTGCTCGCCGATCGGCCGGCCGCCGTTGGCCACCGAGCCCGGAGCGATCCGCGCCACCGACGTGATCGTCGTCGACGGGTACGCGAACGCGGCCAGCGTCTCGCACTCCTGCAGGGTGCCGGGCTGTGCCGCCGACAGCTGCCGCAGCGACTCCTCGCTGCGGGGCGGAGCGGCCGTGGCGGGGCTTGCGAGGCCCGCGACGAGGAAGAGGGATGCCGCGGCCGCACCGATCATTGCCGTCAGGCGTGGGCGGGACCGAGCGAGGGAGTGCTTCCGCTGTCGCGGAGATCCTGGAGGCGAGTCGTCGAAGAAGTGTGACATGGGGGTCCTCTTCCTGGTCCCGTGCGGCGAGATCGTTCTCGTCGGACCATCTGGGTGCGCCCGGCATCATCGCCGGGGTCCTGTCACGCTAGGCCAGTTTAGTTGCACATTGCAACTGTTTTCTGAGCGGCGAGGCACCTGGTCCTAGACTGCGACGGTCGGGCGAGGACGGACGGGGAAGTGTTGGCACCGGTGGACGGCGAACACGCGGCGGGGCGGCTGGCACGCAACCCGGGCTTCCTGGCTGCGCGCTTCACCTCGGTCGCGGCGACCGTCTCGAACCGCGCGCTCGCCGCGTTCGGACTGCGCACCCGCAGCTACTCCCTCGTCGAACTGGCCGCGGCGTCGGGCGGCCTGTCGCAACGGGAAGTCGGGCGCATCCTCGCTCTCGACAAGGCGCACGTGGTGCGGCTCGTCGATCAGGTGGTGGAGATGGGCCTGGTGGTGCGCGAGCGGGATCCCCGCGACGGTCGTGCCTGGCTCATCCGGGCGACGCCGAAGGGAGACGCGGTGGCGCGACAGGCCGGCCAGGCGCTCGACGACGCCTACTCGCTCCTGCTCGGGCCGCTCAGTACCGACGAGATCTCCGCCGCGATGACGGTGCTTCAGAAGCTCGCCTTCGCGATCGAGGTTCCCGACCACGAGGTGTGACCCGTCGGTCGACGGGTCAGGTACCGGTCGCTGAGCCTGTCGAAGCGCCGTCCAGGCGGTCCACGAGCGCGAGCCCCCGGCGGGCCCAGGCGATCTCGCCCTGCGCACGCTCGACGAGGCCCTCGTATGCGAAGCGCTTGTAGGCGATGGTGCGCTCGCGGTCGGCGTCCGCCGTCACGGCCAGGCGCCGGACGAGCATGGGGTTCGCGACGGCGTCGATGCGCTCGAGCTCGCCCTCCCACTGCGCCAGCTCGCCCGCCCACTGCGCGATGTGCCGTTCGAGGAACGCCCGCGCGTCCGCAGTCGAAGCTGCTTCGAGGTAGGCCGCGCGCAGGTGGGCGGGGTCGCGCACCCGCTGATAGTCGAGAGGAGACCCCATCCAGTCCACGAACGCCTGCTCTCCGGCATCCGTCACGTGGTACATCCGCCGCGTGCCGCGCTCGCCGCGCGTCTGCTCCTCGCCCTCGATGAGGCCGAGCTCCTCCATCTTGCGCAGCTCGGGATAGATCTGGGAGTCGGGCGCGTGCCACACGTGGCCGACCGACTGATGGAACTGCTTCTGCAGGTCGTAGCCCGACAGCGGGCCGACCCGCAGGATCGCCAGCAGCGCATAGCGCAGACTCATCGCGTGCTCCTTCCTCGCCTGAGGGTAGCGGGCCGAAGACGGTGAGACCCCAGTCGACGGACGAGACGGAGGGGTTCGCCCACGGTCTCGTCCGTCTGCTGGGGTCTCAGCGGTGTGGTCAGGCCGGCTGGTACTGCGTGCGCCAGCCGCCGTGGTAGGTCTGGCGGGCGACCGTGGAGTACGGCACGGGCGAGACCACGGCGCGCACCTCGAGCTGCTGGTGGGGCTCGACCGAGGCCTTCGTGGTGCCGCCGTTCGGCTCACCCCACACCACCGTCACCTCGGCGCCCTCGGGCACGTCGGGGTTCACGGTCGCCAGCGACAGGGCGCGCTTCTCGTTGGCGCTGTAGCCGGTGAACATCGAGAACCCGACGTTGTTGCCGTCGGCATCGGTCACCGCGTCGTAGTTGGCCGACCCGTAGTTCGCCAGCGGCAGGTCGAAGAACTTGTAGCTGTCGCCCTCGGTGTCGAAGAGCGACGCGAAGATCTTCGTGACGTCCTCGGCGTTCCACGCCAGGGTGACCTTGCGGCGCTGCGTCTCGGGGTCGATCTGCTCGAGCGCGTCGCGGCCGATGAAGTCGTGGTCGAACTTCACGAACGAGCCGTAGCCGAGCTCCCACGGGGTCAGGTAGTAGTCCGAGATGTCGTCCGACACGAAGGATCCGGCGAGCGTGCCGGTCGCCTCGTAGCTGTCGACGCCGAGCCACTCGCGGTAGCCGCGCTCGGCCTCGCCCGAGTAGATCGCGGGCAGCGGCGACGGGATCCAGCCCGACTCCAGCGTGTTCGACGGGTACGCCCGCGAGCCGACCGGCACCAGGCCGAACTCGGCGCCCGCCTCGACGATGATGTCGCGCACGCGGTGGTGGTCCTCATAGGGGCCCCACACCTCGAGCCCGGGTGCGCCGGCCATGCCGTGACGGAGAGTACGGACGTTGGCGCCGCCGATCTGCATCTCGGACATGCTGAAGAACTTCAGCTGCTCGAGCGGCCCGCCGTTGAGCTTCTCGATGACGTTCCACGCCGCCGGTCCCTGGATCTGGAACCGGTAGTAGCGGCGGCTCACCGCGTCGCCGTAGGGGCGCGACGGGGAACGGCGGTCCACGGTGACGTCGAGGTTCGAGTAGCCGCCGGTCTCGCCGTGGTACAGCAGCCAGTTCGACGCCGGCGCGCGGCCGACGTAGACGTACTCGTCCTCGGCCTCGTGGAAGAGGATGCCGTCGCCGATCACATGGCCCGACGCGGTGGTGGGGACATACTGCTTGGCGCGGTTCACCGGGAAGGTCGCGACGGAGTTGATCGCCGTGTCGGAGATCAGCCGGATCGCGTCGGAGCCCTTGAGGAACACATTGTCCATGTGGTGCGACTGGTCGTAGAGCACGGCGGTGTCACGCCACGCGCGCTGCTCCTTGATCCAGTTCTGGAAGTCCGCGGGGACCACCGGGTAGATGTACGAGCCGATCTGGGAGTTGCGCAGCATCTCGACGGCGTTCTGACCGTCGAGCAGCTCCTGCAGATTCTTCGCCATGGGGGAACCTCTCTGTTCGTGGGATGGGTTGTCAGAAGACGATGGTGTGGTTGCCGTGGCGGATGACGCGGTCTTCGGCGTGCCACTGCACGGCGCGGGAGAGCACCGCGCGCTCGACGTACGCGCCGCGGGCCTGCAGGTCGGCGGCCGTCATGGCGTGGGTGACGCGGGCGACGTCCTGCTCGATGATGGGGCCCTCGTCGAGGTCCTCGGTGACGTAGTGGCTGGTCGCACCGATGAGCTTGACGCCCCGTTCCTTCGCCTTGCGGTAGGGCGCCGCGCCGATGAAGGCGGGCAGGAACGAGTGGTGGATGTTGATCACCGGCACGCCGACGTTCTCGAGGAACGAGTCGGAGAGGATCTGCATGTAGCGGGCCAGCACGACGAAGTCGACGTTGCCCGTGAGCAGCTCGACGATCTTGGCCTCGGCGGCGGACTTGTCGGGTCCCTGCGACGGCACGTGGAAGAACGGGATGCCGAAGCTGCGGACGTCTTCCGCGGTGTTGGTGTGGTTCGAGATCACCATCGGGATGGTGACCGGCAGCTCCCCGCGGCGGTGGCGCCACAGCAGCTCGAGCAGGCAGTGGTCGCTGGTGGAGGCGAGGATCGCCATGCGCTTCGGGATGGACTGGTCGGTGATCCGCCACTCGAGGCCGAGCGGTGCGAGGGTCTCGTCGAGATCGGCCTCGATCTCGGGCAGCGCAGCCTGCAGATCGGGGCGGTGGAACACCACGCGCTGGAAGAACTCGCCGCCCTCGGGGTTGTCGGAGTACTGGTCGAGCGTGACGATGTTGCCCTGGTTGCGGGCGACGAGCGCCGTCACCGCGGCGACGATGCCCGAGCGGTCGGGCCCGTGAACGATCAGGCACGCATGATCGCGTCGCACATCGAGGTGGGTCGTCATCGGCGCGCCCCCGAGGACTGCGCTGCGACGAACTCGCGCGCCCACAGCGAGGTCGCGGCCAGGCCCCCGAAGGTGTAGAAGTGCAGCTTCACGTCGCCGGACTTCGGGTCGTCGGCCAGCAGAGTGGCGAGGTCCGACACGAAGCGGTCGGGGCCCGCGGTTCCCATGAGGTTCGTCAGCGAGAAGCCGTACTTCTTCACGATCATGGCGTTCGCGCCGATGCCGAAGCGGCGGGCGAAGCCGAGCAGCCGCTTGACGCCGGCCGGCCCGGGGGTGCCGATGCGGATCTGCGCGTCGATCCCTCGGGCGCGCACCGCGTCGATCCACGCCATCACCGGAGCGGTGTCGAACGCGAACTGCGTGAGGATCACGGCATCCAGCCCCTCTTGAGCGAGTGCGAGCGCCTTCTCGTCGAGGTGGCGCCACAGCACGTCGTCGGCGATGTCGGGGTGGCCCTCGGGGTAGCCGGCGATCGACACCTCGCGTGCGCCGTACTTCTGCAGCAGGCCGGAACGGATGAGCGTCAGCGAGTCGGGGTAGGGACCTGCCGGCTCCGCCGGATCGCCGCCGACCGCGAACAGGTGCTCGGTCGCGCCGACCTCCTGCAGCCGCGCGAGGAACTCCTCGAGCTGAGCCTCGGACTCCAGGCGCCGGGCCGAGATGTGCGGGACGGGCACGAAACCCATCTCCTTGACGGCCTTGGCCGCTGCGACGCGCATCTCGAGGTCTTCGTTGCCGAGGAATGTCACGTTGATCTTCGTGCCCTGCGGGATCGTCTCGCGGGCTTCTTCGAGACCGGCCACGTCCTTGCCGGTCATCTCGAGCGAGAAGCCGTTCACGAGCGAAGCGGCTTGCGGGGAGACGGGGATCGAATGAGCCACTGTCGAGGTCCTTTCCTCTGCCGGGATGCGTCGCTGCACCGGCTGGATCCGAGAATACCTATGACCATAGGTAATGGCAATAGGCACGCTGGCGCGTGCGCGTCCATCCTCGGCGGGGGAGCGTCTCTCGCGCGCCACGGTTTCCGTTGAGCGGACATCGCCTTCGGCGTCCGCCCTCAGCGTGCGTCATGTGCGCTCCTACAGGTCAACCGCGTGTGCACAGGACGTTTGCGCTCGAAGCATCCTGCGGAAGCCCGGTTGACCTGTTGGCGAATGGTGAGAGGGGGTGGCTTTGTTCACTGAATTCGTGACGGGCGTCACGGAAGCATTGACAATCGATGCGGTGTGGCGCACCATGACTTGTGTCCGGCACGCCGCGGTGAGGACTCCGACTCCTGGGACGGAACCCGTGCCGCCGGCACACACCCGCATCTGCCACGAGAGGCCCGTCAATGAAGAAGAGTCTTGCCACCATCGGCGTGCTCGCCGCCGCCGCGATCGCGCTGAGCGGCTGCACCGACTCCGCCGCCACCCCGTCCTCCAGCCCGACCGACGGCACCGCGTCGGGCGAGCTCATCCCCGTCCGCGTCGCCGCACTCCCCATCGCCGAGACCGGCGCCCTGTGGGCCGCGATCGACGAGGGCATCTTCGAAGACCACGGGCTCGAGATCGAGGTCGTCCCCGCACAGGGCGGCGCCAACGCGATCCCCGCGCTCCTCAGCGGCGACATCCAGTTCGCCATCGGCCAGCCGTTCGGGCCGATCCGCGCCGACCAGCAGGACCTCGGCGTCGTGATCGTCGGCAACTACGCGAACAGCCTGGCCGACGGCGACGACGTCAATGCCGTCGTCGCGCTCGGCGACTCCGGCATCATGCGTCCGGCCGACCTCGCGGGCAAGAAGGTGTCGGTCAACACGATCGGCGCCGCCGGCGACCTCACGATCCGCAAGGCCGTGCAGGACGACGGCGGCGACCCCTCGACGATCGAGTTCGTCGAGGTCGCCTTCCCGGACGTGCCCGCACAGCTCGAGGCGGGCACGATGGACGCCGCGTGGGCGCCCGACCCGTTCCGCGGGATGATCCTCGGCGAGGGCGGCGTCTCGGTCGTGCAGCCGTACCAGGCGACGATCCCCGGGCTCTCGGTGCTCACGAACATCACGACGCAGGCGCTCCTCGACGAAGACCCCGCCCTGGTCGCGGCGTACTCCGCGGCGATGACCGAAGCGCTCGAGTGGGCATCCGGCAACGAGGAGGCCGTGCGCGCGGCGATCGCGACGAACCTCGAGATCCCCGAGGAGGCGGCCGCAGGCATCACCCTCCCCACCTTCACGTGGGACCTCGCCGACGCCGGCATCGAGGACCTCGGCGCGCTCGCCGTCGAGTTCGCGTACATCGAGGCCGAGCCCGACTACGACCGCCTGCTCCAGCAGCAGTAGCCCCGACGAGGAGGGCGACGGATGCCTCGGCCCGAGGCATCCGTCCTCCTCCCGGCCCTCGTCCTTCGTCAACCGCGCCGTCGATCGGATTCACATGGCCACCGCCGCCGCCGTGCCCGCCCCCGTGAGGCGGAGCCCGCGACAGCTGCGCACGCTGCGCAAGCTCGCGCTGGGCGCCGCCGGCATCCTCGGATTCCTCGTGACGTGGCAGCTGCTTCCCACCCTGGGACTCGTCGACCCGCGCTACTTCCCGACGGCGACAGAGACGCTCGCCCAGCTCGGGCAGGAGATGCGCGACCTGGAGTTCTGGCGCAACGTGGGGCGCACCCTCACGGCGTGGGGCATCGGCCTGGTGATCGCGACCGTGCTCGCGACCGTGCTCGGCACGGTCATCGGGCTGGTGCCGTTCCTGCGCCGCGCGACCCACACCACGGTCGAGTTCCTGCGGCCGATCCCGTCGGTCGCCCTCATTCCGCTCGCGGTGCTGCTGTACGGGTACCAGCTGCAGGCCGCGCTCATCATCATCGTGTTCGCGAGCTTCTGGCAGGTCTTCATCCAGGTGCTCTACGGCGTGGCCGACGTGGATGCCGTCGCCCGCGACACGGCGCGCAGCTTCGGGCTGTCGCGCGGCTCGCGCATCGTGAACCTCGTCTTCCCGACGGCCCTCCCGTACCTCATGACCGGGCTGCGGCTGGCCGCCGCCGTCGCGCTGATCCTCGCGATCACGGCGGAGATGTTCATCGGAAACCCGGGGCTCGGCCGCGAGATCGTGTTCGCGCAGTCGTCGGGCAACTGGCCGGTCGTCTATGCGCTCGTGATCGTCACGGGCCTGCTCGGGCTCCTCATCAACCTGGTGTTCCGTGCGATCGAGCGCCGTTCCCTGGCATGGCACCAATCGGTGCGAGGGGAGGAAGTGCTGTGACCCTGTACACGAGCACCGTCGTCACACCCCGCCCGCGCTCGCGCGTGTGGGCGAAGATCGGCGAGAACACCGCGTATGCGATCGGCCTGCCGCTCATCCTGGTGGTCATCTGGGGGATCTGGGCGACCGTCGCCCCGGCGCAGTTCTTCCCCTCGCCCGCCGAGCTGCTCGAGGCGTTCGTCGACACCTGGATCGGGCCGGCCTTCGTCACCGACGTGGTGCCGAGCCTCGGCCGGCTCGCGATCGGCATCGTGCTCTCGATCGTGGTGGGCGTCGTCGCCGGCACGCTCATCGGCCTGAACCGCTGGCTGCGGGAGCTGCTCGAGCCGATGCTCGAGTTCTTCCGCGCCGTGCCGCCTCCGGTGCTCCTTCCGATCGCGGTCGTGCTGATGGGGCCGACCGACGCCATGAAGATCGTCGTGATCGTCATCGGCTCGGTGTGGCCCATCCTCCTCAACACGATCGAGGGGGTGCGCTCCACCGATTCGGTCATGACCGAGACGGCCCGCTCGTTCGCGTTGACGCCCCGGGAGCGCCTGCGCTACCTGGTGCTGCCGGCGGCGAGCCCGCGCATCATGGCCGGCGTCCGCCAATCGCTGTCGATCGCGCTGATCCTCATGGTCATCTCGGAGCTCGGCTACTCGTCGTCGGGCCTCGGCTATCAGATCGTCTTCTTCCAGCGCAATTACCTCATCGCCGAGATGTGGAGCGGCATCCTGCTGCTCGGACTCATCGGCATCCTGCTCGCGGCGGTCTTCGGCCTCGTCGAGCGACGCGTGCTGCGCTGGTATCACGGAATCAAGGAGGTGGAGCGTGCCTGACTCGCTTCGAACAGGACAGACGCTCTTGAACGTCGAGCACCTGCGCAAGGTGTACGAGTCGTCGACCGGGAACGTCGAGGCGATCGGCGACATCGGATTCCGGATGGATGCCGGTGAGCTGGTGTGCATCGTCGGCCCCTCCGGGTGCGGCAAGACGACGCTGCTGAAGTGCATCGCGGGGCTGCTCAAGCCCACGTCGGGCGTCGTGGAGCTCGGCGGGCGGCGGGTCACCGCTCCGCCGCCGAACATGGCCCTGGTCTTCCAGGAGTACGGGCGCAGCCTGTACCCGTGGCTGACGGTGCGCGGCAACGTCGAGCTGCCGCTCAAGCACAAGAAGCTGTCGCGCACCGACCGCGACCGCCTGATCGACGACGCGCTCGTCGCCGTCGGCCTCGACCACGCCGCCACGAGCTATCCGTGGCAGCTGTCGGGTGGCATGCAGCAGCGCGTGGCCATCGCCCGCGCCGTCGCCTATCAGCCCGAGGTGCTCATCATGGACGAGCCCTTCGCCGCCGTCGACGCGCAGACCCGCGCCGACCTCGAGGACCTCGTGCGCACGCTGCACCGCGAGCGGGGCATGTCGATCCTGTTCGTGACGCACGACATCGACGAGTCCGTCTACCTCGGTGAGCGGGTCATCGTGCTGTCGAAGTCTCCGACGTGGGTGCAGGAGGACCTCGCGATCGACCTCGCGCCCGAGCGCGACCAGATCACGACGCGGGCCCTGCCCCGGTTCACCGAGCTGCGCACGCACGTGTACGAGCAGATCCAGCGTGCCAAGCGCGGTGAGGCCGTCCGCCCGGAGGCCGCGTGAGCGTCGCGGGCGTACGCGCGGCATCGCCGG
This sequence comes from Microbacterium sp. Soil_C_42, assembly GCF_057656735.1. Lineage (NCBI taxonomy): Bacteria > Bacillati > Actinomycetota > Actinomycetes > Micrococcales > Microbacteriaceae > Microbacterium > Microbacterium sp. Soil_C_42. The sequence continues at coordinate 97,003 of NZ_JBDGJU010000008.1, read as the reverse complement.
CCCCAGCGTCGCCCCTCGAGACATCGGTGCTGACGCGCAAGCCGCGGCAGCTGCTGCTGGCGTTCTTCGGCGAGTTCGTGTGCGACCGCTACTTCGAGCCGCTGCGGGCCAGCGTGCTGATCGGCACGCTCGAGAGTGCGGGCGTTGCCGCCTCGGCGGTGCGGACCAACCTCGATCGCATGGTCGACAGCGGTCTCCTCGAGCGCCGGCGTCTCGGGCGTGAGATCGGCTTCGAGCTGACATCGCACGGCAGCGAAGTGCTGCGCGAGGCGTCCGGCCGTGTCAACGGCCCGTCTCCGTTCGAGCCGCAGGGTGAGGGCTGGACCCTGGTGACCTTCACCGTTCCCGAGCACCTGCGCGACCTCCGGCACCGGCTGCGCGCGACACTCACCTGGTCGGGGTTCGCGGTGCTGCGCGACGGTCTGTGGATCGCGCCCGGCTCGGTGGACCTGGCCGCTGCGCTGGAGGCGATCATCCCGGATCTGCCCCCGGCATCCGTCAATGCCTTCTCGGCCACGGAGCTCGCGGGCTTCCCGATGGCCGAGGCCGTGCGCGACGCGTGGGACGTGGAGCGGATCCGCGCGGCACATCGCGAGTTCATCGAGCACTGGGAGCGGGAGGATGCCGCGGCCGGCCTGCCCGCTGTCACGGCGCGGACTCTCCTCGTGGCCGACTGGCTCGCGCTGCTGCGCGCCGACCCGCGGCTGCCGCGGCAGTACATGGGGGATGACTGGCCCGCCGACCGCTCCGCCGAGCTCTTCACCCGGCGGCACCGGGAGTTCGCCTTCCCGGCCGTCCGCGATTTCGCGGGACTCGTCGACTGAGACCCGCCCGCGCTCAGGTCACGCGGTAGGCGACGTACCGCACGCGATGCGCCTCGCGGATGTACGAGGCGAGATAGACCGACCGTTCGAACTCGGGGTGCGCGGCCGACTCGAGCGTGAGCGCGGCGCGGAAGTAGTACGCCGCCGGGTCGACGTCGTCGCCGCGCAGCAGCGCCTCCAGCACCGCGGGGTCGCCGCTGCGCACGCCGCGGGCACGGATGTAGATGAGCGAGCCGTCGTCGCCGCGCGCGCTGTAGCGGCCGTCGATCTCGATCGACCCGTCCGCGCGCACGGTCTGCCAGTCGGCGCCGCCCGGGAGGATCGTGCCGGTGAAGGCGCCCGAGATCGTGCCGCCGACGACGGGGATGACGCGGCGGTGACCGGCGCGCGTCATCCCGTGGTCTTCGAGCGGGCCGAGGTCGGCGATGACCTCGAAGGACCGCTCGAGAGCGGGCACCGGAGGCTGACGCGTCGCCATCGTCACGGCTTCCCGAAGCGGGCGCGGAGGTCGGCCTTGCGCACTTTGCCGGAGGCGGTGCGGGGGAGCTCCTCGACGACGACCACGTTCTTGGGCAGCTTGTACCGCGCGAGCAGCCCGTCGAGGTGCTCACGGACGATCCGCGTATCGACCTCGGCGCCCTCGCGCACGGTCACGACGGCCAGCGGGACCTCGCCCCACCGCTCGTCGGGCACGCCCACCACGGCGACCCCCGAGATGCCCTCGATGTCGGCGATGAGGTTCTCGACCTCGGCGGGATAGATGTTCTCCCCGCCCGAGATGATCATGTCCTTGAGCCGGTCGGAGATGTAGAGGTAGCCGTCGCGGTCGAGGTAGCCGAGGTCGCCCGAGCGGAACCACCCGTCGCGCGTGAACGAGGCCGCCGTCTCATCGGGCAGGCCGTGGTAGCCCAGGAAGACGTTGGGCCCGGCGACCTGGATCTCGCCGACCGTGCCGCGCGGCACGACCTCGCCGTGCTCATCGGTGATCCGCACGTCGGTGAAGAAGTGGGGGAGGCCGACACTGCCCTGCTTCTCCCGCGTCATCGCCGGAGACAGCGACGTCGCGCCGGGCGAGGTCTCGGTCATGCCGTAACCCTGCGAGAACGACAGGCCTCGCTCTTCGTACGCGTTGAGGATGCGCGTCGGCACCGCCGACCCGCCGCACGTGAGCTTGCGCAGCGACGACAGGTCGGTCGACGCCCACGCAGGATGATCGGCCATCATCTGGTACGTCGTGGGCACGCCGCTGAGCATCGTGATGCGGTGCTGCTGGATCAGTTCGAGTGCGCGGCCCGGCTCGAAGCCCTTCTCGAGCACGAGCGTCGCGCCCTTCAGCAGCACGGGCAGCGCGCCCATGCCGAGGGAGGCCACGTGGAAGAGCGGTGAGATCATGAGCGACACGTCGCTCGAGACGACGTCGTAATCGACGACGCAGTTCAGGGCCACCCAGGTCAGGTTGCCGTGGCTGAGCACCGCGCCCTTCGGCCGCCCGGTCGTGCCCGACGTGTAGATGATCGCGGCGGGGGTGTCGAGGTCGACGTCGGCGATGGTGTGCCCGTGCGGCGCCTCGGCGATCAGTCGCGCCAGGCCGGGGTGCTCCGCAAGGCCCTCGCCGGTCACGATCACGTGCGCGATGCGCCCCGCTTCCACCCCCGCCATCGCGCGGTCGAGGAACTCGGCATCGAGCACGACGGCGCGGGCCCCGGAGTCGACCAGCACGTGCCGCATCTCGGGGGCCGCGAGCCGCGTGTTCACCGGCACGAACACCGCCCCGAGCTGGGCGGCGCCGAACATCACCTGCAGGAACTGCGGGCTGTTCTCGCCGATGTACGCGACGGCGTCGCCCGACCGGATGCCGCGATCCCACAGCACGGCGGCGACGCTGTCTGCGGCATCCGCCAGCTCCCCATAGGTCAGCTCCGCGTCGCCGAAGACGACGGCCGTCTTCTCGGGGTCCTTGAGCCGCCGCTTGGCGAGCCAGAACCCGATTCCCTTGTGCATCGTTGCAGTGTCCTCTCCTTCGAGGAGGCGGGCCCGGGTCAGGCGTAGAAGCGGTACAGACCGCGCGCGACGACGGCGGGCTTGGCCCCGCCCTCGATCTCGATGGTCTGGTCGACGGCGAACTGGTAGCCGCCGGGGATCTCCGTGACCTCGGCGATGACCGCGCCGCCGCGCACGCGCGCGCCGACCTTCACCGGCGACACGAACCTCACCTTGTCGAGGCCGTAGTTGACCCGCGTCGTCACTCCGGTGACGTCGAACAGCTCAGACCAGAACTTCACGGTCAGCGACAGCGACAGGAAGCCGTGCGCGATGGCGCCGCCGAACGGGCCCTCCGCCGCGCGCTCCGGGTCGACGTGGATCCACTGGTGGTCGTCGGTGGCGTCGGCGAAGAGGTTCACGCGGTCCTGCGTGACCTCGAGCCACTCGGTCCAGCCGAGGTCGGTGCCGGCGAGCGTGGCGACGTCGGCGTAGTCGACGGTGGTGGTCATGGGGTCTCCTTCGATGGGTTTCAGGTGAAGGCCGAGGCGCCCGTGAGGGCGCGGCCGACGATGAGGGCGTTGATCTCGTGCGTGCCCTCGTACGAGTACACGGCCTCCGCGTCGGCGAAGAACCGGGCGACGTCGTGTTCGAGCAGGATGCCGTTGCCGCCGAGCACTTCGCGGCCGAGGGCGACGGTCTCGCGTGCGAGGCGAGCGGTCTGCAGCTTGGCGAGCGCCGAGTTCTCGTCGGCGTACTCGCCCTGGTCCTGCCGGGCGGACAGCTGTGCGACGAGCGCCAGCGACGCCACGGCATTGCCGAGCATGCGGGCGAGCTTCTCCTGCACGAGCTGGAAACCGCCGAGGGGCCGCTCGAACTGATGCCGCTCGCGGACGTACCGCACCGTCGCGTCGAGTGCGCCGGCCTGAAGTCCGGCGGCGATCCAGGCGACGTCCGAGCGCATCGCGCGGAGGATCCGCGCCACGTCACGCCACCCGTTCACGTTCTGGAGGCGCTCCGCCTCGGTCACGCGCGCGCCGTCGAGAGTGATCAGCGCGTTCTGCATGGGGCGCAGCGCGATCTTGCCGCCGATCGCCTCGAGGCGCACGCCCGTCGCGTCGGTGGGCACGAGGAACGCCTTGACCGCGTGGTCGTCGACATCGCGCGCGAACACGACGAGCACATCGGATGCCGCGGCCCCGCCGATCCACTTCTTGCGGCCGTCGATCACCCATGCGTCGCCCTCGCGGCGGGCGGTGGTCGCGAGGCCGCCGGCGATGTCGGACCCGTGTTCGGGCTCGGTGAGCGCGAAGACGCCCTTCAGGTCGAAGCTGCGCACGCGCGGATCGAGCTCCTCCGCCTGCGCGGCGGAGCCGCCCAGCGCGATCGCGGTGCGGAAGAGCCCCGACTGCGCGTTGTAGAGCGTCGCCACCGAGACGTCGGTGCGCGCCAGCACGTAGTTGCGGAACCCGCTGTACACGCTCGACGCCGCCTCCGCAGCATCCACCGCGTCCGGCTGCATGAGGTCGAGAGAGATGAGCGCGTCGAGCACCTCGGGCGGCATGGTCGCCGTCTCCCACGCCTCGGCGAGGAGGGGACGGATGCTGCTCTCCAGCGTCTGCTGCAGACGCCCCAGCGCCGTCCGCGCGGCGGGGCTCAGCTGCGCGGCAGCGATCGCGTACGGGTCGAACCCGAACGTCGCATCCGCCTCGAGCGCGGGCATGTCAGCCTCCGAGACCCAGCAGACGCGCGGCGTTGTCCTTGAGGATGCCGGGCATCACCTCGGGCTTGAAGGAGCCGACGGTTTCGGCATCCCTCATCCAGCGGTCGGGGGTGAGCAGGGGGAAGTCCGAGCCGAACAGCACCCGGCGTTTGAGGTAGGAGTTCGCGGCGCGCACGAGCGACTCGGGGAAGTACTTCGGGCTCCAGCCCGACAGGTCGATCCAGGTGTTGTGCTTGTGGGTCGCGACCGAGAGGGCTTCGTCCTGCCAGGGGACCGAGGGGTGGGCCATGATGATCTGCAGCTCGGGGAAGCGGGCGGCGACCGGGTCGAGCAGCATCGGGTTCGACAGGCCGAGCAGCAGTCCGCGCCCGCCCGGCAGGCCCGCGCCGATGCCGGTCTGGCCCGTGTGGAAGAGCGCCACGACGCCGGCGTCCTGCAGCGTCTCGTACAGCGGTGAGTAGGCCGGGTCGGAGGGGTCGAAGCCCTGCACCGTGGGGTGGAACTTGAAGCCCCGCACGCCGTGGTCCTCGATGAGGCGGCGGGCGTCGTCGACCGCCGTCGACGAGAGCGGGTCGACGGAGCCGAAGGGGATGAGCACGTCGTTGTTGCGGGCGGCTCCCTCCGCGATGTCGGCGCTCGAGATCGGCGAGTGGCCGAAGTTCGTCTCGGCGTCGACCGTGAACACGACGGCCGCCATGCGTCGCTCGCGGTAGTACGCGGCCACGCCGTCGAGGTCGGGGTTCGGCCCGTCGGTGCTGAAGTACTTGGCCGCCGCGTCGCGCAGATCGTCGGGCAGCGACGAGTGCCCGTGATGGTCGACCTCGATGTGCACGTGCACGTCGATCGCGCTGATCGCGTCGAGGTCGATCGCGGGTTCGTAGCGGGTCATGTCAGTTCCGGTCGTTGAGGGAGCGAAGCGAGGCGAAGCGGGTCAGCCGGTCACGAGCGCTGCAGCTCCTCGGGCAGCGGCGGGAACTTCTCGCCGACCGACTGGAGGGGCCCCGCGGCGTCGGCGAAGCCGGTCGCGAGATCGTCGTACGACCAGCCGCCGTCGCTGTAGGCGGTGGCGACGGCCTCGGGGTGCGACCACAGCTGCAGCCGGTCGCCGCCGATGCCGATGGCCTGCCCGGTGACGGCGGCCGCAGCATCCGATGCGAGGTAGGCGATGAGCCCTGCGACGTCGTCCGACGTGCCGAATCCGAGGTCGTGGCGGAAGAACGCGGGCATCGGCTCGCCCGCGGCGTCGGCCTCGACAGCGGCCGCGAAGTAGGGCACGGTCGCGGTCATGGCGGTCGCGGCGACGGGGATGACGGCGTTCGCGGTGATGCCGGCGCGCCCCAGCTCGAGCGCCCAGGTGCGCACCATACCGACGATGCCGGCCTTGGCGGCGGCGTAGTTGGTCTGGCCGAAGTTGCCGCGCTGGCCGGTGGGGGAGCCGATGCAGATGATGCGGCCGGCCACCTCGTTCTCGCGCATCCAGCTCGCCGCCTCGCGCACGCAGGTGAACGTGCCGCGCAGGTGCACGTTGATGACGGTGTCGAAGTCGTCGTCGCTCATCTTCCAGAGGACCGTGTCGCGCAGGACGCCGGCATTGGTGACGAGGATGTCGAGCCGGCCGAAGGTGTCGACGGCGGTCTGCACCAGCTGCTTCGCGGTCTCGGTGGGGCCGACCGGCAGGGCCACCGCAACGGCGCGTCCGCCTTCCGCTTCGATGGAGGCGACGGCCTCGGCGGCGGTGGCCTCGTCGACGTCGTTGATCACGACGGCGGCGCCCTGGCGGGCGAGCTCCTGGGCGTAGGCGAGGCCCAGGCCGCGGCCCGAGCCGGTGACGATGGCGACCTTGCCGTCGAGAGGTGCGTGCGAAGACATGCGTGAACTCCTTCGTGTCGGATCCATTGAAGACCGAACTGTTGAGAAAGTCAATCATTCCGTTCATCCACGAATTCGAGTACGATCGTGGGCATGCCCGACACCGCTCACCCCCTCGCCCCTGAGGGGCTGCGGGCGTCGGCGCTGACCGACGACGTGAGTTTCCTGCTCGCGCGCGCGAACGCCATCGCGCTCGCCGCGGGCAACGCCGCCCTGGCCGAGCACGGGCTGAAGGCGCGCTCGTACTCCGTGCTGGTGCTGACGTCCGGTGAGGCCCGGCCGTCGCAGCGCGAGCTCGCCGAGTTCCTCCGGCTCGACCCGAGCCAGGTCGTGAGCCTCGTCGATGAGCTGCAGTCGCGCGGCCTCGTCGAGCGCAAGCCCGATCCCGCGGACCGGCGTGCCAACGTGGTCGTTGCGACCGATGCCGGCCGCGCACTCGTCGGCCAGGCGAGGGAGTCGGCCCGTGCCGCCGAAGAGCGGGTGCACGCCGATCTGTCGGAATCAGACCGCGCGACGCTCGCCACCCTGCTGCGCACGGTCGCCTTCCCCGGCGAGTGAGCTCGGCCCGCGGCATCCGTCCCCGGCTCGGGGCCACGACATGCGGGGTGGGCACGTCGAATCCGCGTGTCGCGCCACCTGAACGGCGCCCGAGCTCAGCGGCGCTCGAGGACGTAGCGGTCGCCGCCGGCGAACACCCCGACCGCCGTGAGGGCGACGAGCACCGCGAGCACGAGCGCGAGCGATGCCGTCCAGCCGCCGGTGAGGCTGTGCAGGGCGCCGAAGGCGACCGGGCCGAGCGCGGCGATGACGTACCCCACCGACTGCGACATCCCCGACAGGGCCGCCGAGGTGTCGTGGTCGCGGGCGCGCTGCGCCATGAGCGTGAGCGACATCGCGAGGGTGGCGCCGCCGGTGAGCCCGATGAGAGAGCCCCACACCAGGACGCCGTCGGGCGCGATCATGAGCCCTGCGACGCCGACGATCGCCAGTGACGGGATGAGCGCGGGCGCCCACCGCTCGAGGCCGCCGCGCAGCGCGAGAGGCAGCAGCAGGCAGCCGGCGAGCGAGAACAGCTGGTAGACCATGACGTCGATGCCCGCGACGACCTCGGAGCGCCCGATCGACATCGACAGCGGCGCGAGCCACGTCACGAACATGTAGAACATGGATGCCTGGAGGCCCATGTAGGCGGCGACGAGCCAGGCGATCGGGTCGCGCCAGATGCCGGTGCGCCCGCGCGGTGCCGCGGAACGGTCGTGGGCACGGGCTGCCCCGCGGTGCGCCCACCACCACGCGACGATCGCGAAGGGCAGGAGCGCGGCGCCGGTGACGAGGAGCGCGAAGCGCCACCCGACGGGATCGCCGCCGAGCTCGATGTGCGAGATCGGCACGACCACGCCCGACGAGACGGCGCCGAGGCCCGCGAGCAGGGCGGTGTACGCCGCGGTCACGGCGGGGACGTGGCTCGAGAACTCCCGCTTGACCACGGCGGGCATGAGCACGTTGATGAGGGCGATCCCGATGCCGATGATCGCGGTGCCGATCCACAGGCTCACCACCGGGCCGGGGATCGAGCGCACGAGCGTGCCGGCGAGCAGCACCAGCAGCGACCACAGCAGCACCCGCGGCTGCCCGAACCGGCGGCTCAGATCGTGCGCGAGCGGCGAGAACAGCGCCCACGCGACCAGAGGCACGGCGGCGAGCAGGCCCAGCGCCGAGACCGACATGCCCGTGTCGGTGCCGATCTGGTCGAGGAGCGGCCCGAGGCCCGTGATCGCGGGCCGCATGTTCATCGCGACCAGGCAGACCGCCGCGAGGAGCATCGCCACCGAGGCCGTGCGCGACGGCTCGGGCGGCGCTGTCCGGGGCGGTGAGGCCATAGGCACCGGACTATAGCCGAGGCTGGGGTCGCAGCATCCGGTCACTCCCGTTCAGCGGCAATGCCGGCTTGTCGGGGTCCGGGGCGCGGTGCGTCCGTTCGCGGCGCGCGGCGTCCGCCCCGAATGCGTGCGCTGCGCCCCGAACGGGGCTCGCGCCACAGGCCACCGCGTCAGGCGAGGCCCTCGAGCGGCCAGCCGGTGTACGCCTCGGCGAGGAAGCGGCGACCGGCCTCGGACTCGACCACCGACTGCAGCTCGCCGAGCTGCCGCAGGCGGTCGAAGTCCGACGCGTCGGGCGCGACGTGGAGCATGTTGGTCATCCACCACGAGAAGTGCTGGGCCTTCCAGATGCGGTGCAGCGCCTTCTCGGGGAACGCCTCGATGAGGCGCTCGTCGTTGTCGAGGAGGAGGGCGCGCAGCGCGCGCTCGAGCACGAGCACGTCCGCGACGGCGAGGTTCATCCCCTTCGCGCCGGTCGGCGGCACGGTGTGCGCGGCGTCGCCGATCAGTGCGACGCGGCCGTTCAGCAGCTCGTGGGCGACGAAGCTGCGGAACCGCAGCACGTCGCGCTGGAAGATCGGCCCCTCCTTGAGCGTCGTTCCGGGCACGCGCTTCTGCAGTTCCTCCCACAGCTGCTCCTCGCTGAGGGCGTTCGGGTCGGCGTTCGGGTCGCACTGGAAGTACATGCGCTGCACCGTGGCGCTGCGCTGGCTGATGAGCGCGAACCCGTCGGGCGAGTTGCTGTAGATGAGCTCCTCGGCGCTCGGCGGCGCCTCGCACAGGATCCCGAACCACGCGAACGGGTACTCGCGGAAGTACCCACCGGTCGACGATCCCGTGACCGCCTCGCGCGCGACGCTGCGCGAGCCGTCGGCGCCGACGACGAACTCGGCCTCGATCTCGAGGGGCGCGGCGTCGGCGTCGGTCGCGATGACGCGGGGGCGATCGGATGCCGCGTCCTCGACGCGCAGCGCGGTCACGCCGAAGCGGAGGTCCTGGCCTTTGCCGAGGCGCACTGCGATGAGGTCCTTGAGGGCCTCGTGCTGCGGGTACAGCCAGACCCCGCGGCCGACGAGGTCGGCGAAGTCGATGCGGTGGCCGGCGCCGGCGAAGCGCAGCTCGATGCCGTCGTGGCGGTTGCCGACGGTGCGCACGCGGCTCGACGCACCCGACGAGTCGAGCACCTCGACGGTGCCCTGCTCGAGGATGCCGGCGCGGATCGTCGTCTCGATCTCTTCGCGCGAGCGCTGGTCGATGACGACCGACTCGATGCCGGCGATTCCCAGCAGGTGCGACAGCAGGAGCCCGGCCGGGCCGGCCCCGATGATGGCGACGCGGGTGCGGATCGTGGACATGGACGTCTCCTTCGACGTTCGGGAACGGATGCCTCGGCCCAGTGTGACCCGGTGTGTCCCGGGTTGATCCGGATTCCCATTGAATGGGTCCGCGGCGCGCCGCCGTCACCGGGCTTCCACACAGAATCGGATCCGCTGTTGCGGACCGCGGAGGCGGGCTTCCACACAGAATCGGATCCGCTGTTGCGGACGGCGGAGGCGGCGCGCCGATCGCCACGGCGCCGTAGCGGCGTGTCGGGCCGCGCGTCCGCAGGCGCGGATCCGCGGGTGAGGGCGGGTGGGTGGCGATCGAAGAGCGAAACGCCCGAGACGAAGGGGACGGATGCCGCGGCGCGGCGTGGTGGCCACCGATCAGCGGCGGTCGGTCCGCAGGTCGGCCTCGATTCCGGCCGCGGCCTCGCGCAGCGCATGGATCGCGGCCTGCGGGTCGGTCTCGCGGGGGAGCACGACCGACAGCGCGGCGACGACCTCGCCCGCGTCGCGGATCGGCACGGCGACGCCGGTCGACACGGCCTCGATGGAGCCGGGCGCCACGACCACGCCGGCGCGGCGGACCTCGGCGATGAGGCGGCGCAGGCGCGCAGCATCCGTCACCGTCTCGGGAGCCAGGGCGCGCAGCGCACCGGCGAGCACCCGCTCGCGCAGGGCCGACGGCGCATGGGCGAGCAGGACGAGGCCCGACGACGAGGCGTGCAGCGGCAGGCGTCCGGCGATGCGGGTGATGTTGGCGCCGGCGTCGGGGTGGGAGAGGCGCTCGAGGAAGAGGGCCTCGTCCTGCTCGAGCACGGCGAGCTGCGTGTGCTCGCGGATGCGCGCCTGCACCTGCTCCATGTGGGGCAGCGCCGCCTGGCGGAGCCGCAGCGCCGTCGAGCCGCGGAGGGCCAGCTCCCACAGGCGCATGCCGAGGTGCACGCGCCGGTCCTCATCGCGTTCGAGCAGGCCCGCGTCGACGAGCTCGTCGACGATCCGGTGCGCGGTCGACGACGGCAGCCCCGCGCGGCGGCCGATCTCGGCCGCCGACTGCATCGAACGCTCGGCGGTGAACGTCTCGAGCACCCGCACGATGCGCTCGGTCATCGAGTCGCCGGAGGGCGAGTTGGCCATGCGCCCACTCTGCCATTCCTGATCGACCGGCTGGGGTGTGCGGGAGTGCCGAGGCCGAGGTTGCTCGCAGGGTCGGCGCGTTTCGACTCGCTCGTTCTCGCTCGCTCGACGACCGGGAGAAGGCCAGGCCCTCGCTCGCTCGACGACCGGGA